>NZ_JAMYMV010000078.1:0-26677 GCF_040318715.1 Mesorhizobium sp. M1050
TCTGCACGACGGCTTCGAGAACCGGCAGCATCGCCTGGAGGTTGGAGAGCTTCTTCTCGTGCAGGAGGATGTAGACGTCCTCGAGTTCGGCAACCATCTTGTCGGCGTTGGTGACGAAGTAGGGCGAGAGGTAACCGCGGTCGAACTGCATGCCTTCGACGACCTCGAGTTCAGTCTCGGCGGTCTTGGCTTCCTCAACCGTGATGACGCCTTCGTTGCCGACCTTCTGCATCGCTTCGGCGATCATCTTGCCGACCGACTCGTCGCCATTGCCGGCGATCGTGCCGACCTGGGCAACTTCCTCGGAGGTCTTGATCTTCTTGGCAGCCTTGCCGAGCGCCGCGACGACTTCGGTCACGGCCAGATCGATGCCGCGCTTCAGGTCCATCGGGTTCATGCCGGCGGCAACGGCCTTGTTGCCTTCCTGGACGATCGATTGCGCCAGAACGGTCGCGGTTGTGGTGCCGTCACCGGCGATGTCGTTGGTCTTCGAAGCAACTTCGCGGATCATCTGCGCGCCCATGTTTTCGAACTTGTCGGAAAGTTCGATTTCCTTGGCGACGGTGACCCCGTCCTTGGTGATGCGCGGTGCGCCGAATGACTTGTCGATGACGACGTTGCGGCCCTTGGGACCGAGGGTCACCTTCACCGCGTCGGCGAGGATGTTGATGCCGTGAAGCATGCGCTCACGGGCATCGCGGGAGAATTTTACGTCTTTGGCAGCCATTTTTTTACTCCTGGGCATCTCGCCCGAAATTCAGATTTGATGGTGCGAAGGAAAGGCGGCAGCGTGTCAGCCGATGATGCCCATAATGTCGGATTCCTTCATGATCAGAAGGTCTTCGCCATTGAGCTTGACTTCCGTGCCCGACCACTTGCCGAACAGGATGCGGTCGCCGGTCTTGACATCCAGCGGAACCAGCTTGCCAGCTTCGTCACGAGCGCCGGAGCCGACGGCGATGATCTCGCCTTCCTGCGGCTTTTCCTTTGCCGTGTCGGGGATGATGATCCCGCCAGCGGTCTTGGATTCGGATTCGACCCGACGAACGACCACGCGGTCATGCAGCGGCCGGAAATTCGACTTTGCCATTTTTGGATTTCCTTGGTGCGGATGTTGAACGGTTCTCCGTTGCCGGAGCGTGCTTAGCACTCAGCCGAAGCGAGTGCTAACGCGGCAATGACATAAGCCGCAGGCTCCTGCTAGTCAAGACGGAAGAGCAAAGAGCAAAGAGAAAAGAGCAGACAGCAAAGAGAAGAGAGCAAAGAGCGTGTAAGCATCGAGCCTTTTATGTGAACAATGTCGGGTATCGGACATATATGGGGCGGCTCACCCTTAGTAATTGAGCTTTATTCAGATGGCACGATTGGTGCAACGGGTGATGCATTTGAACTCATCCAGAGGCTCGCACGCGTCGTGCTGCGTCAGCTCGGTCATGTCGAGCTTCAGAAGGCCATTTTGGCATTGGTTCTGTTGCCCTATCGCCATTCATGACCAGACCTGCGCGCGTGAGCCGGCCGGCTAGATTCCAACCACGAGAGCGCCGCCGCTGAGACCCGCACCCGCCGCCGCCAGAAGGATTTTCTCTCCAGGCTGGAATGGCTCCGTCTGGTTGGCGAGCGAGAGCGACAGCGGGATCGTCGCGGCCGAAGAGTTGCCGTATTCGGCAATCGTCTTGACAATTGCTTGGTCCGCGATGCCGAGGTTCCTCCCGACCGCATCGAAGATGCGAGCATTGGCCTGATGCGGCACGAACCGGCCGACATCGTGTGGCCGCACTCCGGCAGCGGCTAGCGCGCTTATCGAGCAATCGGTCATCATCTCGACGGCCTTTGCGAACACTTCGCGGCCGTCGGTCATCGTCATTCGGGTTTGCGCGAGGTCGAGGTCACCGTGGAACGGCTTGTTGCTTCCTCCTGCGGGAATCTGGATCAGCCCGTATCGCGAGCCGTCCGAACCCACCGAGGCACCGAGAATGCCCCGCTCAGTATCCTCGCACGGACCGATCACGAGGGCGCCGGCGGCATCGGCAAACAGGACCGAGCTTGCGCGTTCGGCCGGATTGATGCGGCGGCTGAGGATGTTGGCGGCAATGACGAGGGCCGCCTTGCCGTGCAGCCGGGTAAATCCGTCCGCGAACATCAGCGCGTAGATGAAGCCGGCGCAGGCGCCGGTCAGATCGACCGCACCGGCGCGGCTCAGTCCCAGCCGATGTGCGACCAGCGGCGCGCTGGGCGGCAGAAGATGGTCGGGCGTCGAGGTGGCAAGCAACAGCAGACCGATGTCGTGGCGCGCAATACCGGCGTTCGCCAGCGCCATGGCGCCGGCCACCGCAGCAAGACCAGACAGCGTGTCTTCGTCGGTTGCCCAGAAGCGCGACCGTATCCCGGTACGCCTTTCGATCCAGCCTGGATCAAGACCGAGATTGCTCTCGATTTCGGCATTCGCCACCTTTCGCCCAGGCGCATGATGGCCAAATCCGAGAATGCGCGACGACTTGCTCATGGCCTGGACCCGAAGCGTTCGCCGGCCTCCTCAATGGCGTCATAGAGTCGCTCGAGCTCGTCGCCGGCGATGCAATAGGGTGGCAGAAGGTAGAGGACATTGCCGAGCGGGCGCACAAGCAGGCCGCGGTCGAGGAAGAACGCACGCAGCTTCGAACCAATCTCGGCGAGATAACCTGCGGAACCGGTTCGCAGGTCGAGCGCCGCGATTGTTCCCGTGGCTCGGCAGTCGGTGAAGAAGCTGTTGTCGCGAAAGCGTCGAAGCCCGGCGGCCTGCATTGCGCTCAAGGCCGCAATGCGCTCGGCCACCGGCTCGTCCCGCCAGATCTCGATATTGGCGAGTGCTGCCGCGCAGGCAATCGGGTTGGCCGTGTAGGAACTCGAGTGGAAAAATGTCTTCTTCCGGTCGTCGGAATAATGAGCCTGGAAGATCGCATCGGCGGCAAGCGTTACGGCCAGCGGGATGGTGCCGCCGGTCAAGCCTTTCGAGGTGCACAGGATATCTGGAGAAATCGATGCCTGCTCGCAGGCGAATATGGTTCCGGTGCGCCCCCAGCCGGTCATCACTTCGTCGGCGATCAGCAGCGTGCCGGAGGCCTCAGTGATCTTCTTCAATTCGGCCAGAACTGAAGCCGGATACATCAGCATGCCGCCGGCGCCCAGCACCAGCGGCTCGACGATTAAGGCTGCGGCTCGTCGATCGCGGGTCACAGCCTCTAAACGATCCAGCGTCTCCTGCTCGCGCCCCGCTGCCGGAAAGGGGATGGTGTCGACCTCGAACAGCAAGTGTTCGTAGGCGGCGTTGAACACACCGCGGGCGCCGACGCTCATCGTGCCGATCGTGTCGCCATGATAGCTGTGCTCCATGACGACGATGCGCGAGCGCGGGGCGCCGATGTTGCGGAAATAACCGAGCGCCATCTTCAGCGCTACTTCGACTGAGGTCGAGCCACTGTCGGAATAGAACACCCAGTCGAGTCCAGCGGGAGCGAGGCCGACAAGCGCCTTGGCCAAGCGCTCTGCCGGCTCGTGCGTGAAGCCCGCAAAGATAATCTGGTCGAGGCTCGACGCGGTTGTCTCGATTGCCTTCATGATGCGGGGATGGCGGTGGCCATGTGTGACGACCCACCAGGAGGAGATGGCGTCCAGGATGCGGGCGCCATCGGCCCTGCGGAGATAGGCGCCTTCAGTCAGGACGATTTCTGGGATCGCAGGCTCGACCGCGTGCTGGGTGAAGGGATGCCAGACATGGGACTGCGACATCAGTCACCTCCAGTAATCGAGGCGAAGGCGAAGCCGGTAATCATTGCGTCCCTCAGTGTTTTGCCCGTCAGCACATCGAGGTGCGGCAGCCTGCCGAGCTGCGGCGCACCGCTGAATTCCACGATGGTCCGTTGCGTATCGGCCATCTCATCGCCAATGAAAGCGATGCCCGCCAACGGGATGGAGCGGGCGCGTAGCGCCTCGACCGAGAGCAAGGTGTGGTTGATGGTGCCGAGCGTGGTGCGGGCGCACAGAATAACGGGCAGCCGCCATTCAGCGAAGATGTCGATGAACCTTGTGCGCCGGTTGAGCGGCACCATCAGGCCGCCGGAGCCTTCGATGACGAGCGGCGTCGGTAGGACGGGAAAGTTAAGATCGTCAGCCTTGATCGCGACGCTGTCGATCTCGGCCGAACGATGCGGCGACAGCGGGCTCCGCAATCGGTAGGCTTCCGGCAGCACGCGCTCTGAGGGCAAGCCGGCAAGCCGCGCGACCACCTCGCTGTCGGTCTCGCCGTCGAGGCCCGATTGCACCGGTTTCCAGTAAAAGCCGTCGAGCAAACCGGCGAGCCCAGCCGCAAACACGGTCTTGCCAACTCCCGTGTCGGTTCCGGTGATGACGATGCGTTGGGTCATATCGCCTCCGGCGATGTTTGGGCCAACACCTCGACCAGCGCCTCGACCATGGCGGAAATGTCGGCTTCGCCGATATTGAGCGTCAGTGAGATGCGCAGCCGCGACGTGCCCTCGGGCACGGTCGGAGGACGAATACCGCGTATGTCGAAGCCGCGGGCCTGCAGGCGCGCCGCCACTGCCATGGTGCGCCTGACATCGCCGATTACTAAGGGCTGGATCTGCGAGCCGCTGGGTATCACGCCGCAGCGCTCGGCCAGCTGGCGGCCAGCGAAAGCAACGCGTTCTTGCAGCTGAACACGCCGCATAGGCTCGTCGGCGAGCATTGCGAGCGCTTCGCGCACTGCCACTGCCATCAGCGGCGATGGCGCGGTGGCGTATATGAATGGCCGGCAACGGTTGATCAGATACTCGCACAGTGCCCTCGGCCCGGTCACGAGCCCACCAGATGCGCCGAGGGCCTTGCCGCAGGTGTGGAGCGCGACGATGTTGTCGCGGCCCTCGAAAGCGGCGGCAAGCCCCCGGCCGTCCGGTCCCCAGACGCCGGTCGAATGCGCCTCGTCAATGACGATGAATGCCTCGTGCCGATCGGCAAGCGCGACCAGGCTCTCCAAAGGCGCGCAGTCGCCATCCATGCTGTAAAGGCTCTCCACCGCGATCCAGACGCATCCTATGCCGCCTTCGGCGCGCCAACGCGTGATCGCATCGTCGACAGCGTTGGCGTCGTTGTGCGCGGCCAGCACGAACTGTGCGCGCCCGGCCTGCGCACCCTCATGCATGCTGGCATGGGCGAGCTCATCGAGGACCAAAAGGTCGCCCTTCTGCGGCAGCGCCGTCAGCAGAGCGAAGTTGGCGATGTAGCCGCTGCCGAAGAACAGCGCGCGGTCGGCTCCAAAGAATGCCGCCGCGTCTGCCTCGAGCTGCTCGTGTTCCGGTGCATTGCCGCGCAACAGCCGCGACCCGGTGGCGCCAACCGGCGTGCCACGCGCAATCGCCGCCGCAACCGCTTCGCCAAGTCTTTTGGAGGCGGCAAGCCCGAGATAGTCGTTCGACGAGAAGTCGCGCCCGGCGCGCGGCTTCAGCGTCCGCAGCCGGTCCTTGCGCGCCAGTCCCTGCAAGGTCGCCTCATAGCGGGCAAGCGGTGCCCCGTTCATTGCGCCTCGAGTTCCATCGGCTCGATGCCAAGGCGCCGGAACAGCAGGGTATCCTTGTCCTCACCGGGATTATCCGCCGTCAGCAGCGTGTCGCCGACGAAGATCGAGTTGGCGCCGGCAAAAAAGCACAGCGCCTGCATCTCGTCGGTCATGGCGGTGCGGCCGGCGGAAAGACGGATATGCGATTTCGGCATCATGATGCGCGCCAGCGCGATCACGCGCACGAATTCGATCGGCTCGATGGGCTTGGCGTCGGCAAGCGGGGTGCCGGGGATCGGGATCAGCATGTTGATCGGAACGCTTTGCGGATGTTCCGGCAGGTTGGCCAGCGTCACCAGCATGCCGATCCGGTCCACCGGCTCCTCGCCCATGCCGACAATGCCGCCGCAGCAGACCTTGATGCCGGATTGGCGAACGTGCTCGAGCGTCTCGAGCCGCTCGGCAAAGCTCCGCGTGCTGATGATCTCGCTATAGTAGCGTTCCGACGTATCGATGTTGTGATTGTAGTAGTCGAGACCAGCCTGCTTCAGTCGAGCGGCCTGCTCAAGATCGAGCATGCCGAGCGTCATGCAGGTCTCCATGCCGAGCGCCTTGACGCCTTCGACCATCGCCACACCCGCATCCATGTCGCGCGCCTTGGGGTTTCGCCAGGCCGCGCCCATGCAATAGCGGGTTGCGCCGGCGTCACGCGCTTTCTTCGCCTCGGCGACGACGCGCCGGACCTCCATCAGCTTCGACGCCTTCAGGCCGGTCTCGTGATGCGCCGACTGGCTGCAATAGCCACAATCCTCCGGGCATCCGCCCGTCTTGATGCTGAGCAGCCGGCTGAGCTGGACCTTGTTGGGATCGAAATTCTGGCGGTGCACGGTCTGCGCCAGGAGAGGAGATTGTTGAAGGGGGCATGGTAAAGTGCCTGAGCCTTTTCCAGGGTCCACGCTCCAGCGTCAGGGGATTGAGCCTGTGGCGATGTCTGCGTTGAACTTGCCGTTTGCATGTCCATGCTGTTCCTCCGGTCTGTCTTGCGGGGTCTTTGCTATCTGACTGTCGACGATCGGAGAGGACAGTTGACCAAATCCTGTTCGTTACTCAGACAATCATGAGCCCCGATGGTCGAGGCCGATATCCAGGATCGGCGCGCTGTGGATGAGTCGGCCGACCGAAATCAGATCAACGCCGGTCGCGGCAACCGCTCGCGCTGTATGGGACGTGATCCCGCCAGAAGCCTCGGTGATAGCGCGGCCACCGACGATTGCGACGGCGCGGCGAAGATCGGGGAGGGACATGTTGTCGAGCAGAACCGCATCGGGAGCGAAGCCAAGTACCTCCTCCAACTGGGCCAGAGTATCGACCTCGACTTCGATCTTGACGAGATGACCGGCCGCTCTTCGTGCTCGCTCGAGCGCTGGGCGGACGCCGCCTGCGATGGCGATGTGGTTGTCCTTGATCAAAATTGCATCGTCCAGGCCGAAGCGGTGATTGGACCCGCCACCTGCGCGCACAGCATATTTTTCGACTGCCCGCAATCCAGGCGTCGTCTTGCGTGTGCAGACGATCTTCGCGCCATATCCACGAACCGCAGCGACGATCGATGCCGTTGCTGTGGCGATGCCGCTCAGATGGCACAAAAAATTGAGTGCCGTCCTTTCGGCTGTGAGAATGGCCCGGGCCGGGCCAACCACTGATGCAATGATCTCTCCATCCACGACATTGCAGCCGTCTGCCCGCTCCACCGAGATTTCGACATCAGGATCAATCAGGTGGAAAGCGAGCATCGCCAGATCGAGGCCGGCGACAACTCCGGACTGTCGCGCCACCAACACGGTTCCCGCTTGGTATTCCTTCGGGACGATGGCATCCGTGGTCAAGTCGCCGGCTCTGCCAAGGTCTTCAAGAAGCGATGCCCGTACAAGCGGCTCAAGCATGACCGTGGGAAGCGGTGAGAGCCTCATCACTTTGCCCCTTCCAAGTTTGGCGAGTGTCCGAGTTCGCGCGCAGCGGCCAAGGCGGCTTCGAGCGTGATTTCGGACCGTCGGGCGGCAGTCGCATGATGAGGAAAATCTGTCCGGTAATGAGCGCCGCGGCTTTCTTCGCGCAACAAGGCGGCAACCGCGATCATTAGCCCCACAGCCGCCGGATCCGAGACCGCATCCTTGCTTTCGGCGAGCGGCAATAAGGCACGCGCGGCTGCTTTCAACCCTTCACCGTCCCGGACGATGCCGAGTGCGCGCGACAGGAAAACACGCACGGGTATCGGAGCGGGCGGTGGGTAAACGTTCGCAAACGCAGGTCTTGTTCTGCGAGCAGGCGTTCCGGCGACACTTTCAGCGACCCAGCGGGCGCACACGATTGCCTCGGTCAAGGAATTGCTGGCGAGCCTGTTGGCGCCATGCAGTCCTGTCGAAGCGACTTCGCCGCAGGCCCACAGCCCCTCGACGGAGGTCCTGCCAAAGCTGTCCACGGCAACGCCACCCATGTGGTAGTGTTGGGCCGGACGAATGGGGATGAGATCGCGCGCGGGATTGATGCCCGCTCCACGACAGGCTGATGCGATTGTCGGGAAATGTCGAGCGAATGCCGGGCCAGGCCGTTGTCGGGCGTCGAGAAAAACACGGTGGCCGTTCGCAAGATGGTTCCAAACGGCGCGGGCCAAGACATCGCGAGGCGCAAGTTCCGCCCCTGGCACGCTTTGAAGAAAAGCCTGGCCGGTTTCATCGATCAGGGCAGCACCTTCGCCTCGGACAGCCTCGCTGACCAGCGCCATAGGGCGTTCTGGGCCGTCAAGCGCGGTCGGGTGGAACTGGATGAATTCGAGGTCGGCTAGGACAGCTCCAGCGCGGGCCGCAAGTGCAAGGCCTTGTCCGCAACTGCCCCAAGGGTTCGTGGTGTCGAGAAACAGTCCCCCGATGCCACCGGTGGCGAGGACGACCCGCCGTGAGCCGAAGAAGAAAGGTCCGATCGAACAGCTCGCCCAGACGCCTCGGATCGCATTCTCTCGCACGGCCAGCCGGCGTGCTTCCACGCCCTCCACGACAACTATCGACGGAGTGGAACGCACAGCCGCGATCAGGGCAAGCATGATCTCACGCCCGGTGCCGTCCCCATGCGCATGAACGATGCGACGTCGGCTGTGTGCGGCCTCCAATCCGAGGCACAGTGATCCTTTCGGCGTGCGGTCAAAGGGAACCCCAAAGCCCGCAAGCCCCTCTATCGCCTTGGGCGCGGCTTGGAGGATGCGGCTCGCCACGTCTCTGTCGCAGAGACCGTCCCCGGCGGCAAGCGTATCGGCCAGGTGCATTGCCGGATCGTCGTCTTCGCCGAAACTTGCAGCCAGACCCCCTTGTGCCCAGGTGCTCGAATTGTCAGCTCCCAGCAGCGACCTTGACAGAAGAAGCACCGGCTCCGGCGACAGTTGAAGCGCGGTCATCAGTCCGGCGATGCCGCCGCCGATGATGATCGGCCGCCCGAAGAAGCTGCGGAGGTCGGCGCTCAAACTGCCAGCATCCGTTCGACCGCAAGCCGCGCGCGCCCGGCGATCCCGGGTTCGATGGTTACGACATGTTGGTTCTGCTCGAGCGCCGTGCGGATGTTGGCAAGCGTGATCCGCTTCATGTGCGGGCACAAATTGCAGGGCCGGATGAACTCGACCTCTGGGTGCGCTAACGCGACGTTGTCGCTCATCGAGCATTCCGTCATCAGCACGACACGTGGCGGCCTTTGCCTTTCGACATAGTCGGACATGGCAGCCGTCGAGCCGGAAAAATCTGCTTCAGCCACGACGTCGGGCGGGCATTCGGGATGGGCGAGCACGACCACGCCGGGATGGCTTTCGCGCAACTCGCGGATGTCGGCCGGTGTAAAGCGCTCATGCACCTCGCAATGCCCTTTCCAGGCGATGATCTGCACATCGGTCTGGGCGGCGATATTTTGGGCCAGATATTCGTCCGGCAGCATGATCACCCGGAGAACCCCAAGGGATTCGACGACCGCCTTGGCGTTGCCGGATGTACAGCAGATATCCGACTCGGCTTTCACTTCGGCCGACGTGTTTACATAAGTGATGATCGGAACGCCGGGATAACGCTGGCGCATCAAGCGCACGTCTTCTGCCGTGATTGATTCCGCCAACGAGCAACCGGCGCTGAGATCCGGAATGAGCACGGTCTTGTCCGGATTAAGGAGCTTGGCCGTTTCGGCCATGAAATGGACGCCGGCCAGCACGATGACTTGCGCCTCGATCGTCGCAGCCGTGCGGGCTAGTGCCAAGCTGTCGCCGACGATGTCGGCCACGCAATGGAAGATCTCGGGCGTCTGATAGTTGTGCGCCAGGATGATGGCGTTGCGCTCGCGCTTCAGAGCAAGGATCGCCTCGATATCCTCGGCGAAAGCCGGCCATTCGATCGGCGGGATCACTCGTCGGACGTGCTCGTAGAGCAACGCGGCCGTAGGCAGCATGGCGCTCATGGACCCCCTCCCGCTTATACTCTAATTGAAAATAACCAGCATATACTTGCTGTGAGTATAAGGGATGTCAACCCCGCGCCAGCGGCAATTTTGTCCCGGAGATGAGCCTATCGTCGAGAACGGCGTGGCGGAAACGGAAAAGCTTCGCTGGCCGGCCGCCGGTCTCAGCGGTGACCTCTCCGGTCTCCTCGACCAGCTCCTGCTGTTCGATCAGTCGGCGAAAGTTCGGCTTGTGGATGAGCCTGCCGGCGAGCGCCTCCACGGTTCGCTGCAGCTGCAAAAGCGTGAAGACCGGCGGCATCAGCTCAAAGACGACCGGCCGGTATTTGATCTTGGAGCGCAGCCGCGCAATGCCGGTCGCCACGATGCGGCGATGATCGGCGACCATGGACTTGCTGGGCACCAGCGGAGGGGGCGCCGCGTCCCGCCCTCTTACGGCCTCTTGGACCAGGCCCGCTTCGTAGACTAACTCATAGCGTTGAAGCGTGAGTTCCTCGTTCCAAAGGCGGTCGTCGAAGCCGAAGGCTATCGTCGCCCGCTGCCAGCGTTCACGTCGCGTGGCCGCATCGCGGACGCCGTTTGCCCATTCAATCAAGCGTGGTCGCAGAACGTCCAGCACGACCGGAGGCGTGCCGGAGCGGTGGTCCTCCCATGGAAAATATTCATACCAACTCTGCCATCCGCACTTGGGCGAGCCCGCTGCCTGTTCCTTGCGGGTCAATGCAAGATAGCTGATGGAGATGACGCGCTGCTGGCGCTCGGCGCCGATGCGATCCCGATCAGCGAACGTGTAAAGTTGCTCAATGTACCCCAGCCGATGGCCGGTCTGCTGCTCGACCCACCCCCTCAAGCCGGATTGCAGCGATCGGTGCTCAAGCGCAAAGGGTCCAGAGGGCAAAGTGTCTGCCTGGCCGATGGTGAGGACACAGGGTTCACTGTCGTTTACGGCGACGACAAGGGCGATCAGGTCCACTTTGACGTCGTCGGCCTTGACGGCGGCTCTGTCTTTCCTGAGTCGTATTGCCTGATCGTCCATGTTTCGCGAATTACTTGGCCAGCTCGGGGGACCTTAATCGATTTAGTGTAAGCGCGCCTGTCGGCACGTCAACACCCCACAACTGCACGGGCATTTTTAGCTCTTCGCACCTGCACAAAAATGTGCCAAAGGCGACACCCGCGGTTGGTAACGTAGGGGAAGGAGGATCCATTGAGCGCGTTTGGTGACACCAAGGCGATCACACCGCCGGATATTCGTTCGCGCAAAGGTGGGACGCCGCTCGTCTGCCTTACCGCCTACACCACCCCAGTCGCCCGGCTTGTCGATCCCCATTGTGATGTGGTGCTCGTCGGCGACAGCGTCGGCATGGTTCTCCACGGCCTGCCCTCGACGCTCGGTGTCACGCTGGAGATGATGATCACGCATGGCCAGGCGGTGCGCCGTGGCATCAAGCAGGCGCTGATGGTGGTCGACCTGCCGTTCGGTTCCTACGAGGAAAGCCCAGAGCAGGCTTTCCGAAATGCTGCGCGCGTCATGTCGGAGACCGGCTGCACGGCCGTCAAGCTCGAAGGCGGCGAAACGATGGCAGAGACGATCGGCTTCCTCGCCGCACGCGGCGTGCCCGCCATGGCTCATGTCGGCTTGACGCCGCAGGCCATCAACGCCATCGGTGGCTACCGCGTGCAGGGCAGGGGCGGGGATGCCGAGCGCATCAGGCGCGACGCAATTGCGGTGAGCGAAGCGGGCGCCTTTGCGGTCGTCCTGGAAAAGGTTCCTGAAGCGCTCGCCCGCCGGATCACCGGGGAGGTCGCGGCCCCGACCATTGGCATCGGTGCCTCGGCAGCCTGTGACGGCCAGATTCTCGTCGTCGACGACATGCTGGGCCTCTTCGGCGACTTCCGACCCAAGTTCGTCAAGCGCTATGCTGAACTGGGGGAGGCGGCTGCGGCTGCGATCGCTTCCTATGCGCACGAGGTGAAGGAGCGCCAGTTTCCGGCCGCCAAGCACGTGTTTGCCGATGCGCCCAAGCCCGCCGACACGGACGCCACCAAGAGCGGAGAAGCAGCGTGAGCGTGCCGATCGTCAGGAGCGTTGACCAGCTTCGCGAAATCGTCGCCGCATGGCGCCGCGAGGGCGTGAGGATTGCCGTGGTGCCAACGATGGGCGTCCTGCATGAGGGCCATCTCAGCCTGGTGCGCGCTGCACTCGAGAAAGCAGACCGTGTGATCGTGACGCTCTTCGTCAACCCGAAGCAATTCAATAGCCAGGCCGATCTTGCCGCGTATCCGCGCACCGAGGACGAGGATGCCGCCAAGCTGGCACCGGTTGGCGCGCACCTGCTTTATGCGCCAGATGCAGAGGAGATGTATCCGGCGGGCTTCGCCACCACCGTTTCGGTGTGCGGTGTCAGCGAGGGCCTGTGCGGTGCCTTCCGGCCGGGACATTTCGATGGCGTGGCGACCGTCGTCGCCAAGCTCTTCCTGCAGACCAGCGCTGACTTCGGCTTCTTTGGCGAAAAGGACTTTCAGCAAGTTCACCTGGTCAGGCGCATGGCCCGGGATCTGGATATTCCAATCACCATTGTTGCCTGTCCGACAGTCCGTGAAGCCGACGGTCTTGCGCTATCATCGCGTAATGTGCGGCTCTCGCCAGCGCAACGCGCTGTTGCTCCCAAGCTATCATCGGTCCTGCTCAAGACGGCTGAGCGGCTTGGGCGCGGCTCACCCGTCCTGCCAACGCTTGCAGAATCTCGCGCAGCAATTCTGGCTGCAGGCTATCGCGAGGTCGAATACCTGGAACTTCGCGAAGAGGCAGATCTGCACCCGATGACAAGCCTTGATCGACCGGCACGGTTGCTTGCCGCGGCCTGGCTCGGCGGCACACGTCTCATAGACAACGTCAGACTATTTCGGATTGGTTCAACAGATTAGCCACGTTCTCGGCACGCGCTGTATCCGTCCGGGATCGTTTAAAACAAGGTCTCTGCCTGGCATTGAGCGAATGGAGGTTACGCACAGGGCAAATGCATCGCGTGTTTGAGAACTTCGTCGAGCAACTGTCTGCAAGTGTTGATGCTGCCGATCTCTGTGAGGCAATGGCCTCCGCTGCAGCCGGCTTCGACTTCCCGCTATTCGCCTATTTCACTTACCCGTCGGCCTCCGGCGACACCCCCCAATTGATTTCAAACTATCCTTCATCCTGGACATCACGTTATCTGCAACAGCGGTACCACAGTCTTGATCCGGTCATCCTGCGCGGGCTGCAAGGCTGGGATACATTCGATTGGGGTGTGGATCGCGCTCGACACTGTCTGCCGAATTCGCAGCAACAAATTCTGGAGAGTGCGGCTGAGTTTGGCATCTGCGGCGGCCTGACGATGTCCATGCATGATCATCTCGGCCGGTTTGCTGCCCTGACCTTTGCTTCCGACGAGTCCCGTCCGCCTCTTTTACGGTCACTGGCACGTTACGAAAAAGCATTGCAGCTGGTGGCCATCAACTTTCATATCCACGTCCGGCGCAGGCTCGCCGACGATCGCGTGGTGGATGGTGTAACGCTCACCCCGCGGGAGTTCGAGTGCCTGAAATGGGCGGCGCGCGGCAAGTCGGCTTGGGATATCAGCCAGCTTCTCGGCGTCTCAAAGCGCACCGTGACTTTTCACTTGGAAAACGCCAAGGCAAAGTTCGGCGTTCGAACGATCAACCAGGCCGTCGCACGAATGGCTGCCTCCGGCAAGACGAAATCCTGATTCTTCAGCCACGATACCTGTAAACCTCTACAGGCTGCATCGCTGTCAGCTTTGCCCTTCGATGGCGGGAACCATCCCACATGGAGGCGACCATGATGCAACTGATAACACAGACTTTTACAACGAGTTTGCAGGCGAACTCAAAGAGATGCACGGGCTCAGGTTTCGGGTGTTCAAGGAAAGGCTCGATTGGGAAGTTGATACCGAAGACCAGATGGAATCCGATCCGTTTGACGCTCTGAAACCTGTCTATCTGCTCCTCAAAGGATCCGACTGGCGAATTCGCGGTTGCGTGCGTCTTCTGCCCAGCACCGGACCCACAATGTTGCGCGACACCTTCCCGGTGCTGCTGGGTGCTGACGTCGTGCCCTCGACCACCGACATATGGGAGAGCAGTCGTTTCGCGCTCGATCTTCCTGCGTCGGCGCCCAAGGCTGCGGGCGGGCTGGCCCAGGCGACCTACGAGCTCTTCGCGGGCATGATCGAGTTCGGCTTGGCCAAGGATCTGACCCGGATAGTAACGGTGACGGATACGCGCATGGAGCGGATCCTCCGCCTGGCTACGTGGCCATTGTCGCGCATCGGAGAACCCAAATGCGTCGGCAAAACGGAGGCGGTGGCCGGGTTTCTCGAGATTTCCCACGCGAGCCTTTTGCGCATCCGCAGCAGGGGACGTCTGATTGGACCGGTACTGTGGCAACCGGTTCTAGGCCCGTCGGCATAGCGCCATAGTGGACACCTGAGCCATGAAGGATGCTGGTCTGTCCAAGGAAGCGACGGTCGGCCTTGTATGCTGGCCGGACTGGCGTCGCCACGACGCTTACCACTATGCCAGACGATTGCCACGCACTGGCTGGGCCTGGGAGTTTCTTCGGCGCAATCCACAATTCCAGCGCGACCACGCCAAAATGGCACCGTCCGCCTGCATTGTCGGACCCCAAGGCGACATGCAGATAATCGAGTTGACGAGAGGATCAGCTCTCCTAAGACAATGGAGCCTTCTTTTTCGCCGACGCGCCACTTTCGGACGCTACATCGGCAAGGGTCTTTTGGGATCCGCGCGATTGCGCCTGTATTCTACGAGCGGCCGCGGAGCCGCTTGGGCTCGACCACGATTTTGAACCGCTTCACCTTTCTTCGCTCTCATGCTGCAAGGACATCCTGCTGACAGCTGCGGGCGTGCAGCACGTGCTGCTGAGGGAGAACTGCCGGAGTCTGCAGATCGCCGTTTCCGGTGCGTCCGTCCTCCGCCCGTTGCGGCTATATGTCGACGCGATCGTTCAGCCGCAGCACCTCAAGTTCCATGTCGCTGCCCTTCAGTTCTTGAACCACGTCAATGGTTGCGCCCGCCTGTCAGCTGCTTGCTTTCCGCCGGAACACCGCGGAGCGCGTCTGCGTATCGTACTCCAGGCTTTGGATGGCTCGCTTGCCGGAGCATCTCATCAGGAGGTCGCCATTGCCTTGTTCGGGACACGCCGCGTCGAAGAAGATTGGCGTCATCCAGGTGGCCATCTTCGCGATCAGGTACGTCGCGCCATCCAACGTGGCCGCTACCTGATGGGCGGCGGCTACAGACAGTTCCTGAGGTAATTGGGGTGGTTGCGATTGTCTTATTCAAACGCGCAACCTCCATTTCTGACTGCAATTGTGCGTTGCACAAAACGTGGCAAGCGCCTAGTTCTTCCGCGGCGAATCGCGGCGAAGCACTGGGACCCAACCTTCGTCGATGAGTGCATTCATGCCTTGAGGATCCCGATGACCGTTATGAACCCCGACAAAGCCGGCGCGGCAAGCCTTGAAACGATCGCGCGAAACGGCAGCATGCTGCGTCGCATAGCCGTACGCATTCCGACCTACCTGTCGGATATTCGCGAGAACCCGGCGTGGCTGCCCATGTTCATGTTGGCGCGCACCATGCCGGCACGGAGAATGCACTGGCGTGGTGCAAAGCCGGTCCGAAGGTCGCAAAGAGCCCAGGACACGATGTTTGCCGGTGTCAATTGCCAGGACGTTGTCGACGCGCTGCGGATGGATGGGCTTTTTCCCGGCCTCGTGAAGATGTAGCCGCATTCGCCAGGTGCACACCTTGTTTCGGCAATTTCGATCGCCGACTCGAATTCATGCCGGCGGAGCATGCGGAGGCTGAGGCGCGGTTTGGCCGTCCGTTGCTCAGCGGCCATTATTTCGAGCGCATTCTGGGCTGTAACTCGGCCGTTGCCATCCAAAACGATCCGCTGCTCATGGATATTGCCGCGCACTATCTCGGCGGCCAGGCGACGCTGATCACAACGCGCGTCTGGTGGAGCTTCCCGACCGGCCAGGCCTCCGACGCCGACAAGACCCTGGCTTCGCTCGGCAAATACCACTTCGACCTGGACGACTGGCGGATGCTGAAGTTCTTTTTCAATCTGGTGCCCGTCGACGAGGGGACCGGCCCGCATGTTTATGTCCGCGGCAGCCATGATCGCCGCGCCCTCAAGCACCAACTTACGCTTGTCGTCGGCCATCCCGCGCAAGAGAGTCTGGACGTGTACGGCAAGCAGAGCCCGGTCACGCTGACCGGCGAGGCCGGTTTCGGTTTCGTCGAGGATCCGTTCGGGTTCCATATGGGCACCGTGCCGGCGCACAGGCCACGGCTGATGATGGAAGTTGGCTTCGGGGTTTCTCCTCCATCAAGCCGCCGCTTCCATGGCGAGCCTGTGATCCGCTGATTTCGAAAAGTCCCGAAACAGCCTTCCCGGACCGCAAGTCTTGTGAGGCAAGATAAGGCTATGCCGCCAATCGATCTGTTCGGCGCCCAAAGCGGTTGTCTGCACATGCCTTGGACTGGGCTGGTGCAATGAGTCGCGCCATTGCTCCAACCAGCGCGGTCCCCACAGCAGCCGACCTATCCATAGGGTGGATGGTAGTTATCACTACAATCAATTGTACCAATATTATGGAATACTACTACAAGGCCGCCACTTAAAGCGGCCGGATGGGCGCGTGGGCTGATGCTGCCCGCAAAAATGCGGAGACGAACATGTGCGGGATTGTTGGCATCGTTGGGCAACAGCCGGTGTCGGATCGGTTGATCGGCGCGTTGAAGGGTTTGGAATATCGCGGCTATGATTCCGCCGGCGTTGCGACGATCATCGACGGTGCCTTGCACCGCCGGCGCGCCGAGGGCAAGCTCGTCAATCTCGAGAGGCGACTGAAGGAAGAGCCGCTGAGCGGCAAAGTCGGCATCGGCCACACGCGTTGGGCAACCCACGGGGCCTCGACGGAACGCAATGCGCACCCGCACTTTACCGACGGTGTCGCCGTCGTCCATAACGGCATCATCGAGAATTTCACCGAGCTGAAGGACGAATTGGCGGCGGATGGCGCCGAGTTCCAGACCGACACCGACACCGAGGTCGTTGGGCATCTCTTGGCAAGATACCGCCGCGAGGGCATGAGGCCGCAAGAGGCCACGCGTGCCATGCTGAAACGCGTCAGGGGCGCCTATGCGCTTGCCATCCTCTTCGAAGATGAACCGTCGACCATCACGGCGGCGCGCAACGGACCACCGCTGGCGATCGGTCACGGCGACGGCGAGATGTTCCTGGGCTCCGACGCGATCGCTCTTGCGCCCTTCACCAATGAAATTACCTATCTCATGGACGGCGACTGGGCCATTGTCGGCAATTCGGGCGCCCATATCTTCGATATCGACGGCCATCCCGTCGAGCGTCCGCGCCATATCTCCACGGCCGCGGCCGATCTGGCCAACAAGGGCAGCCATCGCCACTTCATGGAGAAGGAAATTTACGAGCAGCCCGAGGTCATTGCCCATGCTCTTCGTCATTACATCAACATCATAGAGAGTCGCGACATGGTTCCGGGCATCGATTTCGCCAAGGTTCCGAGCTTGGCGATCTCTGCCTGCGGGACCGCCTATCTCGCCGGACTGATCGGAAAATACTGGTTCGAGCGCTATGCGCGCCTGACGGTTGAAATCGACGTTGCGTCTGAATTCCGTTACCGCGAGATCCCTTTGCCGCCGCAGTCGGCGGCTCTTTTCATTTCGCAGTCCGGCGAAACCGCCGATACGCTTGCATCGTTGAGGTACTGCAAGGAGCGTGGGCTGAAAATTGGCGCTATCGTCAATGCCTGCGAATCGACCATCGCTCGGGAGGCCGATACGGTCTTCCCGATCCTTGCCGGACCGGAGATCGGCGTCGCCTCTACCAAGGCTTTTACCTGCCAGCTTGCCGTTCTAGCCGCACTCGCCATCAGCGCCGCCAGAGCCCGCGGGACCGTCCCCGAAGGCGAGCTGCAGGCGCTCGTCAGGAGCCTCGCCGAATTGCCGCGCGTCATGGGCCAGGTACTCAACAGCATCCAGCCGGAGATCGAGTTCTTGTCGCGCGAACTGTCAAAGTGTCGTGACGTCCTGTATCTCGGCCGTGGCACCAGTTTCCCGCTAGCGATGGAAGGAGCGCTGAAGCTCAAGGAGATTTCCTACATCCATGCCGAAGGCTATGCAGCGGGTGAATTGAAGCACGGGCCAATCGCATTGATAGACGAGAACATGCCGGTGATCGTCATCGCGCCCCATGACCGCTTTTTCGACAAGACCGTCTCCAACATGCAGGAAGTGGCTGCCCGTGGAGGGCGGATTATCCTCATCACCGATAAAAATGGGGCAGCCGCATCGAAACTCGACACCATGCACACGCTCGTGCTGCCGGTAGTCGACGAGATTATCGCGCCAATGATCTTCTCGCTGCCGATACAGCTTCTTGCCTACCACACGGCGCTCTTCATGGGGACAGATGTAGACCAGCCGCGCAATCTCGCAAAATCGGTCACGGTCGAATGATTGTGAACCTGTACAGATGGCGAAGCTCTCGATGGAAAGCTACCCCTTGTCTGGATCCGGATGAAAACCAGATGACCAGTGTTTGCTGGAATTTGGAATCCCTTTTTTCGGCCGGTCGATCGGGGCACAGGGCGATCGAGCTTCCTAGAGCCGACGTCAGCACAAAGCCGGGGGCTTTCAAGAGTGGGTCTTTCGCTCCCCCGCCGGTGGAGATTGGCCGAAGGAAGCAGTGTCCGTACCGGGAGTTCGAGTTGGTGTTCAGAGTTCCAGGGCCCCCTCCTGAGATGGCCTGATCGGCTGTAGCGCATCCGACCTGCGATCCTTCGCGAATAATTCTCGCCGTTGGCTTTCTTGATTAGAAGGAGGTGAGCCGCCATATTCCGACCCAGCTCCTAATTCAGGCGGCCCATTCCATGGATGAGGCCGGTCCGGCTGAATGGACGTCCATTTTTTGATTCGCTTGGTCTGCGCCGCCGGGGGGTATCTCCCGAGGGAGCTCCCATGTTCTTGGAGATGTTTATGAACGATTCGCGCATTCCCGAACCAGTCTTGACGGCTATGTCGCAGGGGACCCACATCGTCCGCGCTTATCGTGAGCACCTTGGGTATTCGATCGAGGACCTGACGGTCGCGAGCGGGCTTGCCGCTGAGGAAATTCAAAACATCGAGCGAGGTCTGAGGTACAACAAGGGATATCGGGATCGGATAGCGAGATCGCTTTCCATACCTCTGGGAATCCTTGAGGCAGAGTCGCACATTTCGGACGCCGCCTGATCAGTCGGATGATCTGCAATGGGTGGACTACCGCTCTTGTGATGTGAAGCTTGCGGCTGATTGTAGACGCTGATTCCGTTGGGATGCCTCTGGCGCAGTACTGCCAAGAGAATCTGGTTCCTGCATCGGAAAGTTGCACGTTTCGTAGCACTCCGGGCGGCTATATCGCCTTGTTGTTCGCGAGCCCATGTGAATCGGCTCGCGACGAAGGATTGTAACGGCGAACTCTTGGTAGTTCGGCGAGGCGATGCTGGCGCTTGAGCATCAACTCGGCCTACGAGAGTGGCTACTCCTAGGCTGAATCGGCCAACATGGCCGGCATCGCGCCGCTCTGAAAATAACATGGCGGGCATCCTGACGTTTCCGGGTTGACTATGGGTGTTCGAACCACGAAAAGGGGCCGCTCTTCGTGAGTGGCGTGCGCCGGCAGTCTAACCCCAAGCCCCCCGCCCAGGCTGCCGGCGCGCTTCTAGAAAGATCGAGGTAGGCACTCGCTGCGCTCTGCCCGCCGACACCTTGTGCTTCCTCCAGCAAGTCCAGCGGACCACCATGGGTGTTGCCAGTTCTGGTGCTTACCCACGTCCATTTGCGATCTCGGGTCATTGAGAGTACCACAAGCACCCTCTCTGCTGGATGGCAACGCGGCTCGCGCCGCCCGTATGCAGCGCAAGCTCCATGCATGAGGTCGTCCCTTCAAAATACTTGATGCAGTTGCGCTTGCGTAGCTCCTTGCATGCGCTCGATGCCAGGAGGAGACCTCTGTCTAAACGCTCGCATCGATTCAACGCCGTTGATCACCATCATCGCGGCGACCGCTTCGCGGGGGCCGCAGCCGTTTTGGCGCATGACGATCATGCCGGCGCCATCGCAGTGACGCACATGCAAAATTCACAGATGCATTCTCGCCCAATGCTAGGTGCCCAGCATATGTCCGGCATCCCGCAACGCGGCTACGAAGAGACGGGCATTGCCGTTGGCATCCATCTTGGCCTGCATCGACAGGGGCATCCTGTGCCAGCTCTCCAAGGACGCAATGTAATGTGAGAACATACCGTTAACGATGCAATAGTGGGTAACTAGGCCGTGTACATCCAACGCCAGCACGCCGAATTGGCCGCCGTGATATCGGATGGCTGCGACCCGCTGGACCTGCGCGTCACCGTCGATCCGCACGTCGAAAAGCAGGATGCCGCGGCTCCTGGTGGCTATCTCGGCGGCTTTTTCAGCGAAGCTCAACGAGAGCGAGCGGACGCTTTCGACTGCCATCTGTAAAACCATCAAGTTCAGTTCATCCACTGACATAAGGTACCTGTGCGCAAGACATGGGTGATTGCAATCGACCACACCGCTTGTTCACAGATGTCGGCTCATCACCGGTTATTCAGGGTTTGCCGGTCATCTTTGCGGCAAGCCATCCGGGCTCCTTGTACCCTGCAACCGTTGCAGTGGCGTCCCTCGGCGCTCGGAACCGCCAGGCTCTGCTCGTCGAGAACTTTGTCCGCGAGCAGCGTTCGCTTGAGCATTCCGCTGAAGCGTGACGTCTCACCAGTCCGTGTCCTTGCAGCTCACCGCGAGGCTTGCGCACCGCACGCAAGCGCACGAAACTGGTCTCCGTTCACTTCACAAAATGGTTTTCCTGAAGTACTGGAGCGCAGAGAAATCTCCGGTCGCAGCCTACCCGGTTAAAACAAGGACCCAACGATGAAGACTCTCGTCGTCTGCTCCGGCGGATTGGATTCCGTTACTCTTGCTCACAAGGTGGCAGCGGAGCACCAGCTTACCGGCCTGCTATCGTTCGATTACGGCCAACGGCATAGGAAGGAATTGGGCTTCGCCACCCTTTGCGCGGAGCGCCTGGGCGTCCCGCAGCGAATCATCGATATCCACGAGATCGGCGGCGGCCTTTCCGGCTCCGCGCTGACCGACAATGTGGACGTGCCCGACGGGCACTATGCCGAAGATACGATGAAGGTGACGGTGGTGCCCAACCGGAACGCCATCATGTTGGCCATTGCCTTCGGCCTCGCCGCAGCGCAAGACGCTGACGCGGTGGCGACGGCCGTGCATGGTGGGGATCATATTGTCTATCCCGATTGCCGTCCGGCCTTCATCGATGCTTTCCAGATGATGCAGGACCACGCGCTCGACGGCTACGCGCAGATTCGCCTTTATGCACCCTATGTGAACCTGACGAAGGCGGACATTGTTAGGGATGGAGCCACATACGGCACGCCGTTTGCGCAGACCTGGTCCTGTTACAGGGGCGCCGAGCGTCATTGCGGGAGGTGCGGGACCTGCGTCGAGCGGCGTGAGGCGTTTCACATCGCTGGGCACCCGGACCCAACCGAGTACGAGGACTCCGACTTCTGGCTCGGAGCGCTGCGAAGGACCACCGCGTAATGTTCCGCATCACCAAGGAATTCCACTTCTCAGCCTCGCATCAGCTCACCTCATTGCCACCCGATCACCAATGCGCGCGCCTGCACGGACATAACTACATCGTCGAAGTGGAGCTTTCAGCGGATGGACTGGACGATCACGGCTTCGTGCGCGACTACCACGATTTGGCGCCATTCAAACGCTACATCGACGAGAGCTTCGACCACCGACATCTCAACGACGTGCTGGGACACGAGCAAGTCACGGCGGAATATCTGGCCAGACATTTCTACGACTGGTGCAAGGCACGCCTGAGCGAAACCGCGGCCGTGCGGGTGAGCGAAACGCCGAAAACCTGGGCGGAATACCGGCCATGACCAATACTCATCCCGCAATCCGCGTTAGCGAGATTTTCGGGCCGACGATCCAGGGCGAGGGCGTGCTCATAGGTTTGCCGACGATCTTCGTCAGAACCGGCGGGTGTGACTTTCGCTGTTCCTGGTGCGACAGCCTGCATGCTGTGGACACTCAATTCCGCCATGAATGGGAGATGATGTCCGTTGGCGCGGTGTGGAAAAATGTGCTTGCGCTTTCCGGTGGCCGCCCGCTTATGGTGTCGCTGTCAGGCGGCAATCCGGCCATCCAGCCGCTCGGCGCGCTCATCGACCGAGGCCATGGTGACGGTTACCGTTTTGCGCTGGAAACCCAAGGTTCGCTTGCCAGGGACTGGTTTGCGCACCTTGACGTGCTGATCCTCAGCCCAAAGCCGCCGTCAAGCCAAATGACGACAGATTGGGCCACTGTCGAGGCGTGCCTCCAGGCGGCACAAGGCAAGCCCCAAATCGTGCTCAAGCTCATTGTTTTCGACGAAAGGGACTACGCCTACGCGAAAGACGCCGCTGCGCAATTTCCGCAACTTCCGATCTATCTGCAACCCGGCAATCAGACGCCGCCACACCCGGCAAATGATGACGCGCCCGTCGACCTTGACGGAATATTGAAGCGCATGGAGTGGCTGGTTGACAGCGTGACCCGCGACAAATGGTTCGAAGCCCGCGTGCTACCGCAGCTGCACGTTATGCTCTGGGGTAACAAGAGAGCCGTCTAGGCCAGGCCCTTTCCACCTGAACTGCACCGGCATATTCGGGTGAACGGGTGGTTCAACGTTGACCGCGCTGCCGGGGTGCTTGCGGACTTCTGCCACCGGCCCAAGTGTTGTCAGCCGCTTGCACGGCACCTTGCATTCTCCTTGCAAGGTCGAAGGGAGCTGTCGCCGACAACCATGATCTGACAGGCAGGGCATGAGCGGGCGATATCGTCGCTATGCCAAGACGCGTCTGGTCCGCTTCGAACCGTCTCGGCCGACGGTCGCCGGTCAACAGTGGAAAACGATCGCAATCGGTTCACGATCGAGTGAGAGCCATGACCGTTCCTCTGCGGTGCTCAGAATGCCGCCGAGTGCCTGGCCGTTCCAGTTTCGAAATATTTGTCGAACCTGGCCGCGATGCTTCGGACGAAAGGGCGACTTTCAGCCGGCACAACGAATCTGTCGCGATCAAGTTCAAGCAATCGAACCGCATCGTGGAGGGCCATGGAACTCGACTGAAGGAGGAGCCTCTGGCCGGCTTCGCCGAAGCGTTCCACCAGATCGATGGCCGAGAAGGCGAAGTCGCACATCAGCCGCTCGATGATCCAGCCGCGAACGCGGTCGTCGTCGGAAAGTGCGATACCGCGGATGGCGGCCAGCCCGCCATCATCAACCATGCATCGATATTCGCTGGTCGAAGGCATGTTCTGCGCATAGCCCTGCCGAAACTGACTGACGGATGACGGACCGAGACCGATCAATGTCTCGCAGCGCTCCTCTGTATAGCCCTGGAAATTGCGATGCAAAGCCCCCGCGCGAGCCGCTACTGCCAACGCATCGCCCGGTTTGGCGAAATGGTCGACCCCGATTGCTTCGTATCCTCGGTCAAGAATAGCGTGGGCTGCCAGTTGTGATTGGGCAAACCGCTCCTCCGGCCCTGGCAACCAGGCCTCATCAATCATGGTCTGCTGTTTCTTGAACCACGGCACATGGGCGTAGCCAAAAAGCGCCGGGTTCCAAGGTCAGCGCCTGCGCGACGGTGGAGGAGACGCTCTCCCTCGTCTGGTGCGGCAAGCCGTAGAGCAGGTCTAGATTGACCGATTCGACGCCGCGCGAACGAACACCGTCGACTACCGCTTTGGTCTGCAAAAAGCTCTGCTCGCGGTTGATTGCCTTCTGAACCTTCGGATCGAAGTCCTGGACGCCGAGGCTCGCACGGGTCGTGCCGATTTCGGCAAGCGCATCGAGGCGGGCATCGTCCATATCATTGGGTTCGATTTCAACGCTGATCTTGGCGCCGGGAAGAAAGGCGAAGCTGTTGCGCAGGACGCTTCCCAGCGCCACTATATCCTCAGGTTCCAGCATCGTCGGGGAACCGCCGCCGAAATGAACCGCGCGAACTCGGCCCTTGCCGGTAACAAGGCCGCCAACCGTGGCGATCTCCGCATACAGCGAGCGCAGATAAGCGGCCACCGGCTCGTAGTGGCGCGTCTGTTTGGTATGGCACGCGCAGAACCAGCAGAGCCTGTCGCAATAGGGAATATGCAGGTAAAGCGATATCTCGTCACCACCTTCGAGCGCCTCCAACCAGCCTCGGTAAACGACGGCATCGACGCCCGCATGGAAATGGCGCGCAGTCGGATAACTGGTATAGCGCGGGACGTTCTCGCCAAGTCTGGCAGCTAGCTTTTGTCGCATGTCGTGGTCCACCGTGTTTGCGTCGCCCGAACTGTGGATGCTTGGATGAGCCTAAGCCCTGATTTCGATCAACCTTCAGCACGGACAAACTGCCGCAAGGATTTTTCTACCGTGGATTGCTATCCTGCCCGCACTGGACCGGTAGAGCGATCGAATGACATTACGGCAGGATATTCACAGTTCCGGCATTCCCGTTCTTTGCCTGCCTTGCGAGGCACGGCGCCGCGGTGTCTGTGGCGCGCTCGAGCCAGACGATTTGGCTCAGCTCGCCAAGACGTCGTCGCGGCACAATATCGAGCCGGGGGTCGAACTGATCGGCGACGCCGAGGCGGTCGACTGTTATTCAAACGTGCTTTCAGGCGTGGTGAAGCTCACGAAGAGCCTTTCGGACGGCCGCCAGCAGATCGTCGGTCTCCAGTTCGCGCCGGATTTTCTGGGACGGCCCTTCAAGATGAAAAGTGCGATCAATGCGGAAGCGGCAACAGCTGTCTCGCTATGCTCGTTTCCGAGAGCGGCCATCGAACGGATGATGAAGCAGTCACCCGAATTTGTGCATCGCCTGCTCAAGCAGGCGCTGAACGAACTTGACGAGGCCCGCGAATGGATGGTGACTCTGGGGCGCAAGACCGCACCAGAGAAGGTGGCGAGCTTTCTCCTCATGATTGCGCGGAACATCGACTCCAATGTTGACCCGGCAGCTAGGTCGGCGTGCTTCGAGCTGCCGATGACGCGTGCCGACATCTCTGATTTCCTTGGAATCACAAACGAGACCGTGAGCCGTCAGCTGACCAGCCTGAGAATGGACGGCGTGATTCGGATCGAGAACAACCGCCGCGTCACCGTGGACAGCATGAGCCGGCTGGAACGGCGCTGCGGCGGCCGAGGCGCAACAGCCGTTTGAATGACACGAAGCTGCATGGCCCACGCCACTTACTTCATTCGGGGCAGGGCATGCTCGCGTTGGGCTCAGAAGAAATCGCGTAGCGACAGCCCGTTCTCCATCCGATCGTATGCGCCAGTTGCGCTTCGGCTCGTCGGCGAAGCACCCACACTTGGCCGAAGTCAATACGCCTCATACGCAGGGGAAAATCGCCGTCTCCCCAAACCATAAATGTCACGAAGGCAGCGCAACGCTGGCGCTGGCTGTTCCAAGGCATTGAAACGATCGACGTTCGGTAAGGCATCGGCCTGCTTACCAGCGTCACAGAAGGTGCGCTTCCCCACACGCCCGCGATCGCCTCCATACCCGGGCCCCAACTGGGGACGCCGGGCCTGTCCATAAACCGGCGGCCGGTGCTGCACTTCCACATTCGACACAGTCTGATCGCATCGAACTCGATGCTGCTCGAAGCAAAATGGTGCGGCTCTGACATGGATCAGGGCGAGCAGGCGACGGCTGCGCAATAAGGCACCGCGGTTTGGCATCCGCCGGAATTGGAAATCGGGGCTTGCGATGAAATTCGGCAAAGAAATCGTGCTTCTAAGCCTGTTCGCACTCGCGGCTTTGGTGGCCGCTTGCGCTGGGGTGGATGAACCCTTTCGCCAGCATATGTGGGTCTTGTTCTTCGCCTTGGCTGGCTTCACTGCGATCCTACTGCGCAGCACTGAGTTCAAGCCTGCCGCGCCGATCGACCCGTCCGCCTATATGGATGGGCCAATCCGCTATGGCGCCATCGCCACCATGTTCTGGGGTGTCATCGGCATGCTGGTCGGCGTCGTCATCGCGCTGCAGCTTGCCTATCCCGACCTCAACATCCAGCCCTGGTTCAACTTTGGCCGTTTGCGGCCTCTGCACACCTCGGGCGTCGTCTTCGCCTTCGGCGGCAATGCGCTGCTTTGCACGTCGCTCTATGTCGTCCAACGCACCTGCCGCGCTCGGCTGTTCGGTGGCGATCTCGCCTGGTTCGTGTTCTGGGGCTACCAGCTCTTCATCGTCATGGCCGCGACCGGTTATCTGCTCGGCATCACCGAGAGCCGCGAATACGCGGAACCCGAATGGTATGTCGACATCTGGCTTACCATCGTCTGGGTCGCCTATCTGATCCTGTTCCTCGGCACGATCCTGAAACGCAAGGAGCCGCATATCTACGTCGCCAACTGGTTTTACCTCTCCTTCATCGTCACCATCGCGATGCTGC
>NZ_JAMYMV010000079.1:0-26482 GCF_040318715.1 Mesorhizobium sp. M1050
TCAATGCACGCTACATGGATCCGGTGCTGGGGCGGTTTATTTCGCCGGATGATTGGGATCCGACCAAGGAAGGTGTTGGCACCAATCGATACATCTATGCCCAGAACGATCCCGTCAATAAGTCAGACCCGAACGGGCATGTGTTCGGAGATTGGTTTCATTCTAAAAGCGATCGAGATGCGGAAAACAAATCCAGTGGCGATGGTATGCAGTCTGCCGCAGACAAGCTGAAAGAGAATAGAAGTTTTATAAATAACTATATGGCAGATCAACTAGAGAAAGAGGCGGCACGCTATCGTGCACGAGTTGGCAAGACGACATCTGAACTGATGGGAATGGACTTTGCGCATCTTCTAGCAAATGTTCCGCCGATTGTTGGCGGTGAAATGCCAACGTCGGCCGCACCAACACTAAGCCTACCATCCACTGCCACGAATGCCCTAGCCGTCTTCGATGGAGAATTTGCGACGCAGCAAGTGCTCGGCACTACGACAACGCCGGCAGGTCGCACTATCATGTTCCATGCGGCCGATCGGATGGCCAATCCGCCGCCTGGCCGTGCTCCAATGTCTCCGAAGGAGGTTGACAGCCTCCTCGATGGAGCGACAAGTGTGATAAAGCGGACTGAGCATCCTGACGGTGCGACGCTGACTCTTCAGAATAGCAACATGCCTGGTAAACCACGAGCAGTCGTCGATGAAGCTACAGGGCAGAGGGTGATAACCGTTATTAATCGAAAGATGAGGTCAAATGAGTAATGCTGAGCTGTATTCAATGATATCAAAATTCATTTCCCGAACAGATGTAAGTATTGATATTGCTAACGCAATCGAGTCTTACATCGATGACAATTTTGGCGAGGATGAATTTATGAAGGAAACTGTTGAGATACTTGCCAGGTATAGACCCGGTGGCGGAGAGTTTCTTTTCGACACAGACTTTGTTTCAGACCGCCTTTCCAAAACAATTTCCTACTTGGATTCGAAATTTTCTCGAAAGTGACGTTTAGATCTGTGATCTGGAGTTGATCGTTTGCGGGAATCGCTGGCCGGCTGGTCAGAAATTACACCGCCATCTTCGATGCTCGTGTGCATGCGACATCGACGTGCGCCCGAGTCCCGAGCGTCTAACCGGTGCTCTGCTTGATCGCATCACCCACCACGTCAACATCCTCGAGCTGAACGGCGACAGCTATCGTCTCGCGCAAAGTCATGCCCGAAAGGCTGGCTGAAACCCCTTCAAAAATCGCCGCGCAGGCATCAGCCGAACGCCTCTTCGATGCGCTTTCTGATGCGCTGGCTGGCGGCATAGCCACAGTGGCGCGTGGTCCGGCGATCGATCGCCGAACGACGGCCGTTCGTGTTCTGCGCTACGTGTGGTGTCACCTTCATCGAGCGCAACTCGTTGACGAAGTCCTCTGCGTCATAGGCCTTGTCGGGGCTGCGTCGTCGACGCCGATGCCGATGAACCAGCGGAACAGGAGGTCGTATTCCAACCGCTCCATCAAAAGCCGTTCCGAGCGGATCGAATAGAACGCCTGCAACAGCATCGCCCGCAGCAGCTTCTCCGGCGGGATCGATGGCCGTCCGATCGGCGAATACAGCGCCGCGAACTCACGCTCTAGCGTCGACAGGGCTTCAATCACGATCGTCCGGATCGCCCGCAATGGATGATTGCGCCGAATCCGGACTTCAAGGTTCACGTAGCTGAACAGTTCGCCAGTTCGATCGTCGCCGCCGCGCACTCGTCGCCTCCGAATCCCTTCGGAGCCAGTGAATCATCGCTGCGGTCCGGTGGCGAGGGCCTTTTTCAACAGATGGGGTGATTGGGGTCTCGCCCGAGCCAAGGTGCGGGCGGCTGCTCCTGTATGGATGTTAGAACGTGGTCGCCTTGGAGCGCCACAAACATCGGGAAGGAGCAGCCGTGAAGTATTTTGCTGGATTAGATGTATCTTTGGAAGAGACCGCGATTTGCGTCGTCGATGAGAGCAGTCAGATCGTGAAGGAAACACGAGCGGCGAGCGAACCACAGGCCTTGTCCGATGCGTTGCGGAAGCTCGATCTGCCGCTGGAGCGCATCGGGCTTGAAGCGTGCTCGCTGACGGCCTGGCTTCACGATGGATTGTGCGCCGAAGGTCTGCCTGCGATCTGCATCGAGACGCGCCAAGCCAATGCGGCCATGAAGACGATGCCGAACAAGACCGATCGCAACGACGCCCGCGCGCTTGCGCAGATCATGCGCACGGGCTGGTATCGGCAGGTGCATGTCAAGTGCCGGCAATGCCGGCTGTGGCGTGCGCTGCTGGTTGCCCGCCGGACGGTGCTGAACGAGATGCGCAGCATCGAGAATGTCGTGCGCGCCATGCTGCGAGAGGCCGGCGTCAAGCTCGGTACGCCGTCGCGCACCGCCTTTGCTGATCGCGTGCGCGAACTGGCCAGTGCCGAGGTGATGGCGATGGTCGAGCCGCTGCTTACGATCCTCGGCACCATGCTCAAGGAGTTCGCCCGGCTGACCAAGAAGGTTCTCGACATCGTCCGCAAGGAGGAGGTCTGCCGGCGGCTGATGAGCGCGCCAGGCGTTGGTCCGATTACGGCGCTCGCCTTCCGCGCCACGATCGACCGGCCGGAGCGGTTCGGCTCCTCGCGGGCGGTGGGAGCGCATCTGGGGCTGACGCCAGCGCGATACCAATCCGGTGAGACCGACATCCAGGGCAAAGTCAGCCGCTGTGGCGACGAGCTCGCCCGCACAGCACTCTACGAGGCAGCCCATTCACTGCTTGTGCGTTCCAAAAAGTGGTCGAGCTTGCGCGCCTGGGGCATGAACATCGCCAGACGCCGCGGCATGGCGCGGGCGCGGGTGGCGGTGGCCCGCAAGCTGGCCGTCATCCTGCACCGCATGTGGGCCGACGCAACCGAATTCCGCTTTGGAAAGGAAGCCGCCGGATCGGCATGAAATAGCGCAAGGAACAAAAACGAACACAGACAGTGGTTTCGCCCGCGAGGGTGATCTGGATCGTTCCGTGGGGACGATGGGCAAGGCGATCTCGTTAGCAGGCACGATCCTGGGCGAAGTCTCCCAAGGTCGTTCAACAGATTGAGACGCCTCGCTCTCCTGACCCCATCATGCGGCGGCTCCGCGCCGACCGCGAAGAGAAGCGAGTGACCCGCGGGGCGACATGGTCCGGAAAAAAGACAGGAAACGCTTGACCTCACCGACCCCAATCAGAGAAGCCTGCTAAGGAAACAGGCGGTGGAAACCTGCTTGGCTGCTGTGGAAGCCAACATGCCCGCTCAGGAGACCCGCAGGACATTCGAGGCGAAGAGAAAATGGTCCTTGTAGGGTCTCCGGCGCAATTCGGCAGCGTTACATTCAACGGCTTGCTCCACCACCAAAGGCCATTCGGAGCCCGAGGCCGACAATGAAGAAGCCCGCGATCCGCTGGTGCCAAAGCCTTACGCGGGGACGCGCCGTGATCCACGTCCCTATGCTGCCCGAAGCCATGGCATAAGTGCCCAACACGAGCACGCCCGTCAATTTCTGAGTGGCCCCCAGCAACAAGAGTTGGAGCGTAATAGAGCTTCCATGCGGGTCCACGAACTGGGGCAGGAACGCAACCATGAAAGTGATGGGCCAAGGATTGATTAGATTGGCGATCATGCCTTCGCCTGCCGCCGCAAGGTGCCCGGGCGACCTCCCATCGTGCTGGGCAGGGACATGCGCGGCTGTGAAAATCAGCCGAAGCCCGAGCCAAATGAGATAGGCCGCTCCCATCCATTGGAGCGCAGCGAACGCGAGCGGTGAAGCTCTAATGAGAGTAGTGAGGCCAAGCGCGATAAGGGGCAGTTGCACCATGCCCGCTCCGACGGTCATCCCCAGCACAGTGAACAGCGCAACTCCACGCCCCTGCCCAATTCCGCGCGCCATCACAAGCATGCTGTCCGGCCCCGGTGGCATCTGCAGTGCGATGATCGTTCCGACGAATGCTGTCCAGAGGCCAGGATGCACGGAATGTTCCTCTCGAACGCCGATGACTGCAACTAGGATGCGTGCACCGCTGGTCAACGGCAGCACATCGTGACCTTGTCTGACATGCAGGCGGTCTTTCGGCGGGATCGTGCGCTGAAAGAACGGAAGACGTTCGCGGGGAAAACGGCCGCAGTGCCGAATATAAGGCATCATCGAAAGCTCCAACGCTGGCGCTGTCTGCTTGGCCATAGCGCGTGCAAGGGTGCGAGCGAAGGCGCCAGCTGCTCTTCCATGCGCTGTCGCCAAGCGCCAAGGAGTTGCGTTCGCAATCCAGGCCCCGATCAATCTGAAATGCGGCTACTATCGGACGAGCCATTTCGAATAGACCAGCGAGGGATTGATCGAACAAAACCGGCTCGACATACCGTGCCTTCACTGCCTGAGAGTCCGCGGCATGCAGCCAGGACCAATCGGCGAAACACGGCTTGTCCGCACAAACGAGCAAAAAGAGCACGCCACAACAAGCTGGCTTATGCCGTCCGGCTGATCCGCCTCTGACGTTTGGCATTATGACTTCGGCTGAGCCAGAGCTCGGGTCGCTGGGCCGTTAAGTACCGTCCCGTCCGGCGCGAACTGCGAGCCATGGCAAGGGCAATCCCAGCATTGCTCGGTGGAATTCCAGTGCACGATGCAGCCAAGATGTGTGCAAGTGGCTGACCGCCTGTGCAACTTGCCGGCGCGGTCGCGGCACACGGCGAGTTTGCTCAAGCCGTCCTGAAGGACGCCGCCTTCGCCGGGCTTGAGATCCCTGGCCGATTTGATCTGGCCGGGTAGCAAGTAACCGGCGAGATTCTTCACGGTCGTGAGGTTCTCATTGATGTAATGCGTAAAGGCAGCGGGCGGCGTCCGGTCGGGAGCATAGACGGCTTCCCAGGGATTCGATCCGTCGACGATCAGATCGCGGATCAGGCGCCCGGCCAATGCGCCATGCGTCATGCCCTGGCCGGAGTCGCCGGTGGCGATGAAGACGTTGCCGTTGCCCGGGCTGCGGCCGATGAAGCCACAATAGTCAATGGTTTCGAGAACCTGACCTGACCATCTCGCTCTTTCCGCACCAAGATCGGGCACCAGCGCTCTGATCCAGGCCTCGAGCGCCGCAAAGCGCGCCTCGCCATCGTCCGTCTCGCCCGATCTATGATCGCGACCGCCCGCAATGAGACAGTCGGTCTTACCAGACCCGCGGCTGAGGCGGACGTAATAATAGGGGTCGTCCATATCCCAGTAGAGCGCGTCCGGGAGAATTCCCCCGGCGATCTCGAAAGCCATCGCATAGGTGCGATAGGGCGCCATCTTGCTGTGGATTTTGACCCAAGTGTTGATCGGAGAGTTGGTTGCAAACACCGCGTTCAAAGCCGTGATGGTTGAGCCGCTGTCGCATTTGAGGCGAATTTGCTTCCCCTCCTTGATTTCGACGACGGCGCTGTCGGCGAAGGCCTTGCCGCCTCGCTTCTTGAAATCAGCAAGCAGGGCGCGCAGGTACTTCAGCGGGTGGAAAGTGGCCTGGCCCGGATAGCGCAGGACGGGCGCCGATTCATGACCCTTGAGCGGCACGCCCTTGCCACGCTCGACTTCGACGCCCGTCTTTGCCGCAGCCGCATACTCTTCGTTGCATCGTCTGGCGGCCTCCTTCTCGTCCATCCATGCGGCGGGGAAAAGGAACCCCTCCAGTCGCCGGAAATCGCAGTCGATTTCCAGGCTGGCGACATGCTGTTCGATCCGGTCGACCGCGGCTCGCTGGCTTGCCTGAAAGCCGCGCGCCAGAGCTTCGCCACGCATCTCGACCAGCGCGCTCAACCCGTCGTCGCAGATGGGCGCCAGATGGGCGGTCGTGCGCGAGGTCATGCCGCCGAGCAAGGGTCCACGATCCACGAGCACCACTTTGCGTCCCGCCAGTGCCAGTTCGTAGGCAACCGAGATCCCGGCGATGCCAGCCCCAATCACGGCCACGTCGCATTTCTCGTTTTGCTCAAGACGGGGAGCGGTGGGCAAGCTCGCGTCAAGCGCCCACAAAGATTTCGTCGCTTCGCCGCTGACGTTCATCGCGCTCTCATCGGAACGAAAACGGATGAAGGGGATATCTGCCGACGACAATCAGGTTCTGCGTGTCCGACAGCTTCCATCATTTAAGTGCTCCTGAGCGTTCCGTTCATCCCGTTGGGGTAGAAACCGCCCTTGCTCACTCCGGGTTGATCAGTCAGATAGACAATGCGCAGCACCTCTTGCGGTGTTCTTGTGAAGGCGATCGCGTCTGGCGTCGAAGGAACGAAGTTGGCTTTGCCGTCGACATAGATGCCTTGGTCCTTGTCGTCGGGCCCGTCGATCTTGTCCCGCGCGTCGGAAATGGCATTGGCAGCCTTCCAGGCCTTCTCGCCCATGCGGTAGAGCGAAGACCGCGCCATTCCCATGTGGTAAGCTTCGACCGCGAGAATACCGGTTGCAGCAGCCAGGAACTGCTTGTTCTTTAGAACGGTTGTCGCTCCAGCGTAGGCCGTTACACCCACATCCTCAAACAGCATGCCGCCGAGCACGAAATTCATCTGGTTGCCAAAGGGGTCGAAGTCCGCACTCAGGCCCGCAGCCTTCGCGACTGCAGCAAAGCCGGCATCAAAATCGATTGCCGGCCGGTCGACGGCGTCCGACCCAAGCGTCTTGCGATAAAACCTAACATGGGCCAGTTCGTTTTCCGCAACTTCCCGCATGAATTCACCGAGCGCGGGCGTTTCGAAGGAAACCTGTTTGCCGCCGACGACATCGCCGGGCTTGGAACCGGCATCTGAATCCTCGATGCCTTTTCCAGTGGTACCCCGAAGATAGTATTCCGCCTCCATGTATTCGAGGTTGAGTGCAAAGCGGAAAATGTCTTCGTCCTTAACGCCATCCTGCGCAAAAGCGGGCGAAGCCGGAGCAAGGCCGATGGTTGAAGTGAGCGTTGCTCCCAGGCCAATTTGCAGTGCCCGCCGGCGACAGACGTGAAGCGAAGGCGTGACATCGATCATAGCTTCCTCCCAAAGCCCGCCTGGCCATCGTTTTGGCCCCAAGAGCGAGCCGTCCAACCAAACTTCGCTAAATGCCTAATGTTCCGAGAAGACCCAGATCTCCCGCCCCAGAGGCAAGGCAGGTCGTCGAGGCGCTATCCTTTCGAAATGGTCAGGCTGCGATCAGCATGGTGGCTGCGTCCGACCGCGTGGAACAGGTAACTGCTCATCCACTTTCGGCTCTTACACCCCAGCGAGCCCTGTCGCGCATCCACTCAATGGTGATGCTGCCGATCAGTCTCGCAACTCAATCGGCTTGAACAGCGACGCAGGAACAACGGCGCTGGGCAATCGCCGACGAAGCACGCCATCCATTCACGACCACCGAAGCCGGACTTAATGTTCGTCTTCGGTGGTTGGCAGCGCTATTTTAGCTGCCCATCTTCTTGGCCATTGCGCAAAATTCCGCATGCGCCTTGTTAAGCGTGGTGTCGCCACAGTCTTTCAACACCGCCGTTCGTTCGTCGGGTTTCATGGCCGTCCACGCGGTCTTGAAATCCTTTTCGGACCTCAATGTCTTCATACCGGCATCGGTGAAGAACGGCGACATTTTGGCAGGATCGTCGAGCGCGGATGTGCCGGTTGTGGAACCAGCCATCGCAACACCCCCCATCGATGCGAGCGCGATTGCAGCAACGAGAAGTTTCATGCTCATTTTAACCTCCTTCAGGTCAACAAGCTTGTCGTGACTGCACGAAGCAACGTGCGCTTGACCACCTGGTTCCGGCGTCGATAACGTATATTTTAGCAACGTCTTGCTAGCGAAAAGCTTGACCGGAGACGGCCTCGCCTGACGTTTCATGACGGCCAGGGCGCGCACTTAGGCAAGCCTGATGCAGACGGCTCCCATACAACCCACGAGGGTCTAAACCTCATGGATTTGACCGCTTCAAGAGTTCGGCGCAGCTCGCTCCTATGGCGGGGCTTTTCGTCCTCTTCAGCTACTGGTCGTCGTCGTGCGGAGGCTTCTAGCCCTTGAGGGAACGGGCTTGGCCGACCGGTGTGGAACGCCTTCGCGCAGCCCACAAGGTGTGCTGGCGCGATAGGGAAGCCGGCACGCTCTAAACCTTTGGGGACGCAGGCCGCGTCGGCTTGCTGGGGCTTGAGGGGACATCCAGCGATGGCATTTTGAGTAAAACTTAGCAATGACTCGATTAATCCAATGGCAGTGAGCAGGGTCGGGAACATTTCAGCTGAGTTGCATGTTTCAATCACAATCACGACCATGAGCGATTTGAATGGCGCGAAAACCGAAAGTCGGAGATGAGATCACGCTATCGGCCACCATCCTGAAGGTGATGGAGGACGGCGTTTCGAGCGTTAGTGTGCCGACCTATAATTTCCCGCTTGCCATCGACACGCCGCAGAAGGCCAAGGTAGGCCAGAAAGTCGAAATCAGTGGTTTCGCCACGCGCGTCGATCAAGAGGACGGCAAAGTCACCGTTCGTATCGACGGATGCGGTCTTGTCACTGTCGATATTGATTCCATTGCCGAGGTCTCAGCGACATCGCGGGTAACCGTGCGCGAGTAGCTCGCGCAACCTCACTACGCGAAACCACGATAGGGCGGTGACGAAGGCACGTTTAGTTTGTGCCTGCGGCGTGTCCCAACGCCTACCTGGGAACTTCTCGATCGCTGCTACGAGCCGAATGCGATGGAGGCTATGGGTAACGCGGTCCGCGCAGGACAGCCTTTCTATTATGCCTAACCTCCTGAACAGCCTCAAGCCCCTGGAACTTTCCGAACGATTGAGTCTTATTGCCCACCAAAACAATGACGGGCCCAGCCAAGGCGCCGCGACACAGGCGCGGTAAACTCCGCACGTATCGAGGGGCAGATTCCACGACAACGCACCGCTTGCCGTCAGCCGGGTAACTTGCGTGCCTGGACCAGTCTCGCGCAGGAGAGTTGCCGCATAATGCCCAGCGGCAGCTTTGGAACGAAAACCTTCATGGAGAATTGTTACTTCGTCTCAGCACCTTTTAAAGGAGGTAGTTATGGGTCGAGGTATCTTGCTTTGGTTGCTTGGAGTGCCGATCCCAATCATCATTCTGATTATGCTTCTTGCGCGGTAGGGGGTGAAAATGGGAACCGTGGTTTCATCGACAGACATCACGCCGGTCACTGAGTCATCCTCATCGGCCGTCAGCTGGGGGCCGATCGTCGCGGGCGCTTTCGCGGCCTCGACGCTGACGGTTATTCTGATGCTGGTCGGCTCCGGTCTAGGACTGACCATGGTTTCGCCCTGGACCGGAGCGAGCGCTTCGACCACGACCTTCGCGGTTTCGGCGGCTGCCTGGCTTGTCGTCGTTCAATGGCTATCAGCTGGCTTAGGCGGCTATCTCACCGGCCGGCTGCGCACCAAGTGGGTAAATGTCCACACTGACGAAGTCTTTTTTCGTGACACCGCGCATGGTTTCCTTGCGTGGGCGCTGGCAACATTGCTTGTTGCCGGCGTGCTGGGCTCGGCTCTTTCGGCGGCGCTGGGCACGGGTGTGCAGGCTGCCTCCTCCGTGGCGTCAGGCGCCGCGACGGGGGCAACGACAGCAGCCGCCAATGCGGCTACGACAGGTGCCCCACCTTCTGGCATCTGGACCGGCTATTTTGTGGATTCTCTGTTCCGCGCGGCGACCCCCGCCGCAGCGCCCGCCAATGAACAGAACGGCGCCACCGCTACGGAACAGGCGACGCGAATCCTGCTGGCGGGGGCGGCAAATGGCCAGATATCGCCTGAGGACAAGGCCTATCTGGCGCAACTCGTCGCCGCCCGCACAGGCCTGTCGGAGGCCGATGCGAAGGCTCGAGTGGATGCGGTGATCGCCAAAGTCGACGACACCAAGGCCAAGGCCAAGCAGGCGGCCGATACAGCAAGGAAAGCCACTGCGTCCTTCGCACTTATAGGCGCATTGTCGATGGTTGTCGGCGCCTTCATAGCCAGCGTTGCAGCAGTGTACGGTGGCAAGCAGCGCGACGAGGAGGAAGCCCTCGTTCTGACCCGTTGAAGTCCGGATCGCATCGGCCGGCGGCGGGTTTGGCGTCACGGCTCAATTTATGCCGGTCGAACCAATGAGGTGATCGAAGCCGAGGAGCAATGAGGCGACGTCACTGACGATGATCTTGATCGGATTGACGGGCAATCGCGACCTACTGCTGGGGCATGCCATCGCTCAGAACGGGCCAAGATTCATTTGCCTGAAATACGCGACCGCGCTGGGTGCAGTCGGCGCAGCGGCGACGATCGTGCCGTCTTGCTGGTCGCGCTCTCACGTGGGAAAAAACTCACGATCGAACGCACAGGCGGGTGATGATCGTGCGGCATCTCTCCGTCCCAGTGCTATGCGGCCTAGCGGTCGCGGGGTGTTCTGGCAGCAGGACGCACGGCAGGTGCCTGGTGGACGGGTTTCTCTTCCTGTCCACCTTGCGATCCTATCAGATTTTCCGCTTGGCCAGCAGCGTTGTGAGCCAGTCCGGATCCATTTCCGGTACGGACGACAAGAGCCTTTCGGTGTAAGCCGGATGCGGCGGCGTAAGAACTTCGCTCTTCAAACCCTGCTCAACGACTTTGCCCTGGTGCATGACGACAATTTCGTCGGCTATCGCCCGTACGGTGGCAATGTCGTGAGTGATGAAGAGGTAGCTCATGCCGAAGTCTTTTTGCAGGCGCATGAGGAGCTTTAGGATTTCCTCCTGCACGATCTGGTCGAGCGCGGACGTAATCTCGTCGCAGATAATGAGATCCGGATCGGCCGCAAGCGCCCGGGCAATGCAAACGCGCTGTTTTTGGCCACCCGACAATTCGGCCGGCAGTCGGTCCAGGTAAGCTTCGCTCATCTCGACCATATGCATGAGTTCGCCGATCCGGCGATCCCGCTGCGCGCCGCTAAAGCCGAGGTAGAATTCAAGCGGTCGCGCTATGATGTCTTCGACCGTCTGGCGCGGATTTAACGCGTTATCAGGCGTTTGATAAATCATCTGTATGCGGCGCAGGACCTCCTTCGGGCGCATCTTCAAGCTCTTTGAAAGGGGCTGGCCGGCAAAAGAGATCGATCCCGAAAGCGATGGCAGAAGGCCGGTGACGACCCGAGCGAGGGTCGATTTCCCGGAGCCGGACTCGCCGACCACAGCCACCGTTCTTTCGCGTGGAACTTTGATGCAGACATCCTGGAGCACTTTGACGGTTCGGGCATAGGCCGCGGTAACGTGGTCTATCGTCAGCAGATACTCTTCGGCCGCAACTTCGGGCTTCGCGAGCTTGCGCACAGCCCACAGTGTTTTGGTGTATTCCTGGGCAGGCGCAGCGAGCATCTGCCGTGTTTCAGCCTCCTCCACAGTGAGCCCGTCGCGCAAAACCATAATGCGGTGCGCCATTTGCGCTACCACCGCCAGGTCATGCGTCACGTAGATTGCGGCCGTATTGAATTCCTCCACGATGTTGCGAATGGAGGCAAGAACTTCGACCTGCGTCGTCACATCGAGCGCGGTCGTTGGCTCGTCGAACACTATGAGGTCCGGACGACAAGCCATAGCCATTGCGGTCATTGCTCTTTGCAACTGCCCGCCGGAGACCTGATGAGGATAGCGAAAGCCTATTGTCTCCGGGTCTGGGAGCTGAAGACGTCGATAAAGATCGACGGCGCTCCGGTTTGCCTCTTCCCGGCTGGCAATTCCATGCGCCACCGCAGTTTCGACGGTTTGTTCCAACAGCCGGTGGGCCGGGTTGAAAGAGGCCGCCGCGCTTTGCGCGACATAGGCGATGCGGGAGCCCCTGAGGCGACGGCGCACTGTTTCACTGACTGCCAGAAGATCAATCCCGTCGAACAAGATCGAGCCTTGTGTGATCCGGCAGCCCGGCTTGGCATAACCCATTGCGGAGAGGCCAATGGTGGACTTGCCGGCGCCTGACTCGCCGATCAGGCCCAGAACCTCCCCCCGCTTCAGCGTCAGATCGATCCCGCGCACAATGGGATGCCACCGCTCGTCCGAGAACCCCTCCACATGCAGATTGCGGATCTGCAGTAGATCCTTTCCTTTTTCGCGCGGGCCTGGACCGCTATTTTTCATCCCGCAACCCGCTTGTTGCGTGCAGGAACCAGTCCACGACGAAATTGACTGACACCGTAAGGAGAGCGATCGCGCCGGCCGGAAGGAGCGGCGTGACGTCTCCGTAAGTGATCAGGGTTGCGTTCTCGCGCACCATCGAACCCCAATCGGCGGTCGGTGGCTGAATACCGACGCCGAGAAAGGACAGCGCCGCGATGGTGAGGAATACGAAGCAAAATCGCAAGCCGAACTCTGCGACCAGCGGCGGCATTACATTGGGAAGGATTTCCTTGGCGATGATCCACCTCGCGCCTTCGCCGCGCAATCGCGCCACCTCCACATATTCCATCACGGCCACGTTAAGCCCAACGGCGCGAGAAAGCCGAAAGACACGGGTGGAATCAAGAAGGGCAATGATCACAATCAGGCTGGTGATCGACGAGCCGAAGATCGACAGCAGCACCAGCGCGAAGATCAGACTTGGGATTGACATCAACACGTCCACCGCACGCGACAATATCTGGTCGAGCCATCCCCTGTGCAACGCGGCAAGAAGACCGAGCGAGACGCCAACCGCGAAGGACAGCAACGTGGTCGCGACTGCAATAGCGATGGTGTTGCGCGCACCGTAGATCAAGCGGGTGAGCATGTCGCGGCCGAGCTGATCGGTTCCCAATTTGAACTCCTGGCTCCACGGCGCGAAGGCTTCGCTGAAGACCTGAGTCTCCCCGTATGGCGCGATCCAATGCGCGAAGACCGCAACAAAAACGTAGCCGACGATCACGACGATCCCGAACCATGCGCTGAAGGGTGCCTTCTTCAGGGCCGTTTTCGCTCGGGTGGCACGCGAGCGCCTCAGCCTTTGAATCGCCGCGATAGGTTCGAAGCTGGTCATCGTGGATGCAAGAGCCTGGGGTTGGTGGCGATGGAGATAATATCGGCTATCAGATTGAGCAGGATGTAGGTCGCGGCGAAAATCAGGGCGCAGGCCTGAACGACCGGAACATCCCTGGATTTCACTGCATCAACCATCAACTGACCGATGCCGGGATACACGAAAACGACCTCGACCACGACCACTCCAACGATGAGATACGCCAGATTGAAGGCCACCACGGTGACGATGGGAGCCCAGGCATTGGGCAGGGCATGCCTCAGCACGATCACCATCGGGGACATTCCCTTAAGGCGCGCCATATCGATGTAGGGGCTTGCCAGCATGTTGATGATGGCCGCTCGGGTCATGCGCATCATATGGGCCACGATGACGAGCGTAAGGGTGATTGCCGGCAGGGCCACTTTCCAGACGTGATCCCAAAACGGCGTCTGCTCGTTCACATTCGACAATGTCGGAAATTTGGGAACAGCATTGAGTGCCCAGCCCAGTGAGGCTGCCAGCCAATGCGGCAGCGATTGAGCGAAATCGGATCCGATGAACGTGTCGCGCGAGATGACCAGGTAGGCCAGCATATAGGCGACGAAAAACTCCGGGAACGAGATGGTTGTCAGCGTCACAGCATTCACCAGCCGGTCGAACCAGCCGTTGCGGTACAGAGCGGCAAGAATGCCAAGCCCCAGGGCCAGCGGGACTGCGATCAGCGCAGTCACCGCTGCGAGGAACATCGTATTGTATAGCCGTGGCGCGATGATCTCGGCCACGCTACGCCGGTATCCGGTGCGGCTCGCAAACGAGGAGCCGAAGTCACCGTGGAGCATCTGCGCGACCCAGACAAAATAGCGTTCGACGGGTGGACGATCGATGCCGATTTCTCGCTGGAATGCGGCGACCGTTTCGGACGTCGCCGATTGCCCGAGCGTGGCCTTGGCGAAGTCGCCGGGGAGCATCGCGATCGCAGAGAAGATAATGATGGACACGATGAACAAAGTAATCAGGCCGAGCCCAAGCCGCTCCAGAACTGTTTTTGCGACAGGGTTCATGGGCGTGCGTTTCCTGTTTGGGCGGCAGCCTTTGCAACAGCCAGGGAAGCCAACCGGAGCCTCACAGTCAACGCGGCTCCGGCCCGCCATCTCATGCAGTGGCGATCCACCAGCGTTCGGCCATTTTCAGTCCATCGTTCTCCCAATTGGGCGCCACTTCGCCGTGTGCGAGCTTTTTGGATTGAGCGCTGACGAAATTGTTGAAGACCAGCACGATGCTGCCGCCATCATCGTGGGTTAGCTGCTGCATCTCCGCATACATCGCCGCTCGCTTCACCTCGTCCGTCTCGGCGCGCGCTTGGACAAGCAATTCGTTGAAGTGGGGATTTTTCCAGAACGACTCATTCCAGCTGGAGTCCGCGGCGAAGGCTTGGGTGAACATCCAGTCGGCCGTCGCTCGACCGCTCCAATAGGAAGCGCACCAGGGTTTTTTGAGCCAGACATTGTCCCAATAAGCGTCCTCGGCCTCACGCACGACATTTACGTCGATGCCACATTGGGCTGCCGTCTCGCGAATGAGCGAAGCCGCGTCCACCGCGCCTGCAAAAGCGGCATCGGCGACCGAGAGATCCACTTTCAGGTTCTCCATTCCGGCCTTTTTCAGGTAGTGCTTGGCTTTTTCCGGATCAAAGCTGTGCTGCGGTTGCGGATCCTTGGCGAACTTGATCGCTGGCGCGATCGGGTTGTCGTTGGCCACGGTGGCGTGGCCGAGAAAGATCTTGTCGACGATCTCCTGACGATTGATCGCCCATTTCAGGGCCATTCGCACGTCCGGATTATCAAACGGCGCCATCGTGACATTCATCGGCAAGGTATAGTGACCGTAGCCAGTGACTTCGACGATTTCCACCTTGGGATTGCGTTTGAGCATGCCGAGTGTCTTCAAGTCGGCGCGGCCGATATAGTCCACCTCCCCCGTAGACAATGCCGCCATGCGAGCGGCAAGATCTGTAATGGCGATGAACTCCACCTCGTCGAGGTATGGTTTGCCGTTCTTGAAGTAGTTCGGATTGCGCTTGAGTTTGGCCGAAACGCCGGGCTGGAAGTTCTCGATTACGAAAGCGCCCGTGCGAACGCCTGAGGCCCAATCCGCCTTGCCGTCCTTGGCTGGCATGATGACCAGATGGTAGTCACTCATAATGTAAGGGAAATCGGCGTTGCCGCTCTTAAGCGTGAAGACCACCGTTTCCGGGCCGTCCGCCTTGATCTCGGCGACGGACTCCAACAGCGACTTCGCCGCCGATTTGGTGTCCTTGCCCATATGATATTGCAATGAGGTCACGACGTCATCCGCAGTCACGGTCTTGCCGTTGTGGAAGGTTGCGGCTTTGCGCAGCTTGAAGGCCCAGTTTTTGGCCCCATCCGAAGATTCGAAGCTCTCGGCGAGGTCCGGTTGGACATTGCCTTTGGCGTCGACCTCAGTGAGGCTGTTGGACAGCGAGCCCGAAAATGCGGTTTGTGTGAACGTATCGGGGTAGCCGGCCGGATCGATCGAATCCGTCGTCGCGCCGTGAGCCATGCCGAGCTTGGCGAACCCGCCCTGCATCGGTTCGGCCCGCGCCGTGCTCACGAACAGCTTGTCGGCGGCGGCGACGGTCAGGCCAGCGGCCAGGCCAAGATGAATGAAGTCGCGGCGGGAAACATTGCCGCCACCGATCAGGCTTCGAGCGATACCAAGCTTGTATTCAGATTCTGACATTCAACTCTCCCATTGCGGAGTTCTCCGCGTTATTTCTCGTCAAAACACCTGCAAATCTGCTAGTTTGCTGCGGCCACCTTTCCTTCGAATTTTCCAATCCCAATCGGTTTTGCGCCAATCAGGCCGTCACATAGATGCCGCCGGCCTCCACGGTGACTGGAAATGTGCGAGCGCGAACGGTCGGATCGACCAAGGCCTCACCTGACTTGATGTCGAATTCCCAGCCGTGCCAGGCACATCGGACGATCTCGTTTTCGCGATGATAGATGAATTGCGCCTGTTCGACGGGCGCGGTCGTTCCACACTGCGGTCCCTCGCAAAGTGGAGCGCCGCGGTGCGGACAAACATTCAGCAGCGCGTGGAATGAATCCCCGACGCGGAAAACGCCAACCGAAAGGCTGCGGATCTTGGCGATAAAGGGAGACCCGGATTCGATTTCGTCGACGCGGCAGATGTAGGTCTTTTCGGGCATGACATGGTTCCTCAGGCGGCATTCGCCGCTTGCGCGCGCGGGATGCGTTTGTAGACCTCCAGCGCATTCAGTCCCATGATCTTGCTCTTCCAGGCAGGAGGGATCTGCAGCGTGTTTGCATCGTCGTAATCCCAGTGGGGATAATCGGACGCAAACATCAGCGTATTTTCGCCGTCCATCGCCTCAAGCGTGGACCACAGATGCTGGATGTTTGCGGGCTGTTCCAGCGGCTGCGTGGAAAAGCGGATGTTGCGCCTGCAATATTCCGACGGCAGCATCTTCAGCCATGGCGTCTCCTTGCGCAGCGCTTTGTAGTCGGCGTCCAGGCGCCAGAGTACCGATGGGACCCAAGCGACGCCGCACTCGATGATCACGAAATAGAGGTCCGGCCATTTCTCGAAGACGCCATGCGCGATCATGCTGGCCACGTGCGAGATTGCCGACATGTGGAGGATGGCGTGGGTCTCCCAGAAGAACGTCGTTGGGGCAGGAGCGATGGCAGTTGAATTTACTCCGCCATGGCCGCCCAGATGGATGGCGAAGGGCAATCCTACTTCAGCGCAGGCTTCGTAAATCGGGTGGTAGAACGGGTCGCCATACGGCTTGACGGATCCTTGGGAAGCGAGCACCTGCACCATGCGCGGGTGATTGCCAAGGCGACGTATTTCGGCGGCGGCGAGCTTTGGATCTTGTGGCGCGATGATGATCGAGCCCATGAAACGGTCGTCCTTCGGCAGCCACTGATCGATTTGGTAGTCATTGTAGGCGCTGACCAAGGCGCTGGCATAATAGGGGTTGGCGAGGGTTGACGCCTCGATCGGCTCATCACCCGTCAGGATCGCCACGTCGATCTTGTACTTGTCGAGGTGCTTCTCTTTCATAATGAGATAGTTATCGGCTTCGGTTTTCGGACGGACGTCCTTGCGGGAGAAATCCTGCGGATGAAACCAGGGACGATGGCCGTGCGGGAAGGCCCCAACGGGACCTGTCTTCTCGCCTTCGACGAACATGTCCTTCCAGAGGCCGGAAAGGTAGGGCTGCAATACCGTGGCGCTTGACCAGTAATTATGACAATCGCAGTCGATTATAAACACTTTGTTCCGCTCCGTAGCCTCGTCCGGCGATGCTGCCGGATCGCTGACTGGTGCAGCTTCCGCCTTGGCTGTCGTTTGATCAAGCTTATGAAACGTGCCAATATGATCGAGTTTTTCGATCGAGGGTTCAATGCAGCTTGATCACATCGAAACCTTTCTCGATATCGTCGAGTCGAGAAATTTCAATCGGACCGCGGATCGGTTGGGCCTGACCCAATCGACGATCAGCACCCGCATCAAGAACCTGGAGAGCGCAATCGGGTCCGAACTGTTCCAGCGTGGACGCGCCGGGGCAGAGCCGACTGCCGCGGGACGCCGGTTCGAAGCTTACGCCAGGTCTCTGCTCTCGACCTGGTCGCAAGCTCGCCACGACGTACGCGCGTTCAACCGTTTCGAAGGCACCTTGCGCGTTGCCGCCCAAGTGGGCATGACCCGCTCAGTCCTACCCGGGTGGGTCGAGACACTGTGCCAGGTCCTTCCGAAGTCCTCGATTCATATCGAGTCGGATTACTCGAACCAGATGGTCAGCGACTTGAGCATGGGAAACCTGGATATCGCGGTGCTTTATGCCCCTCGCTACTTGCCCGAGATCGCCTACGAGCACCTGATGGTCGAGGAATATGTGATGGTTTCGACTGCCGCCAGAACGCTGTCGGATGTTGATCCTGACACCTACATCCGCCCAGGCTACACCGTTCTGCTGGAGAAAACGCACGCGGAGCTGCTGGCTCAATTGGCGATCTGTCGACTTTCGACCGGATCGGAAACGCTGGCGGAGATCATGCTTCGGCGAACGGGCGGCACTTGCTACATGCGTAGCGATGATGCGCGCCGGTTCACCGCCGAGCTTCCATCGTTCCTCGTTGAAGGAGCGCCGACGCTGCACCAGCCAGTTCACACGGCGATACTGGCACGTCGCAAACACGAACCGATCATTCGCAAAGGCATCCGAGCTCTCCATCTCGCCGTTATGTCGCTGGAAGTTTAATCGAAATTGCCGATCATAACGTTGGGTTTATACTGCTGTTTTATGGGATAAGAACTGGCATGTTCGCTCGAGCGCAAAGCCGAGCCGAACAATGAACGCATACGCTTCCATCCAAGCATCCGATATCGTGCCCACGTCGCGTCAGCGGCAATGGACACAAAAGACGCGAGATGTTGTGCTCTGCCGTCGCGTAATCGACGAGACGCACGATGTGAAGACATTCGTTCTCACGTCTGCCGCAGATCGGATGTTCTGCTTCAGCGCCGGCCAGTATGTTCTCGTGCATCTCAGGATTAACGGTGCCGCGATGACGCGCTCCTACTCTGTATCATCACCGCCGACTCGACCGCTTGATCTTCAGATCACGGTGAAACGAACGCCAGGCGGGCTTGCTTCCAACTGGCTCCATGACAATGTGAGGCCAGGCAGCGAGATCGAGATCGAAGGGCCGCTCGGTTCGTTTAATCTTGATGAGTTGCCGGCTCAGAAACCCGTTTTCCTTTCGGGCGGTAGCGGCGTGACTCCGGTTATGTCCATGCTGCGTGCACTTACCGATCGCGCGGATGACAGGGAGATCCGCTTCATTCACAGTGCGAGAACGCCAGGCGACATCGTCTTCCGATCGGAACTGGAAGCACTTGCCGCTCGCTTTCCCAACGTTCAAGTGACTTTGATTTGCAGTCAGGGAGGTCCCGCTTGGACGGGTTCAACCGGCCGAATGGGTGGTCGGATGCTGCTGAGCCTGGTTCCCGATCTCCCCAAGCGCACCGTTTTTGCCTGTGGGCCCGAAGGATACATGAAGACGGCACGCGCCTGTCTTGACGCAATTGGCCTCCCGCCGGCCCAGTATCACGAGGAGAGTTTCGGAGGCAGCAACGGTTCGCGTTCGGAAATGGGTTCAGCGGTTCCGTCTTCGGTCCGTTTCGCCCGCTCGGGCCTGGAGTATCAATGCACGCCTGGAGAGACCCTGCTGGAGGCGGCACGGAATTGTGGCATCTACATCCCGACCGCTTGCCAGCAGGGCGTTTGCGGAACGTGCCGAATAGCCAAACTATCCGGCGAAGTTGCGATGGACGACCTAGGCGGACTGAACGCTGAAGAGAAGTCGGCCGGCTATGTCCTGGCATGTTGCAGCCGCCCACAAGGAACGGTTTTGCTCGACATTTAACTCAGTGTCATCGAGCATTGAAGATGTCGGCCGAGGCACGCATTGGCATCCATGGTGCTTCAAAACAAGAAACCGCCGCTGTCGTCGAGGTGGGCGTCGGGCCGCCCCCTCTCTGCCTCAGTTTCCGGTTTGCCAACCGCGCACCTGTGGACGCGAGTGTCAGATCTAGGGCAGTCCACGGGAGCGCCTGAAAGTCCGCTTCTTACAACCCGCACTCGAAGCTGCCAGTCCGTTATCGGCCCGACATGCGGCGTGGTGCAGGCGGCAGCGCCTGCAGTAGTTGTGTGCGTCAAGTTCTGCAAAAATGGCGTGGCGGTAGCTGTGACGTCGGCGTGTCCGCCGCGCAGCTCCCGTGTTTAGCGGAGCGGCGGACGCATGACGGTGCTCAGGCGGCCAAGGCCCTCAGGCTCTCCTTCTTGTGCTCACGCAGATGATCCATGTTGAGATAGCGGGTCGCCTCGAGCCAGTTCTCGTGGATCTCGACCGCCAGCGCCCGAACCAGCCGCAGGCAACTCTGCGGGTTGGGGAAGATGCGCACGACCAGGGTGCGCCGTTTGATCTCCTGGTTCAGCCGCTCCAGCATGTTGGTCGATTTCATGTGCTTATGATGGGCAAGCGGCAGCCGACAGAAGCTCAGCGTCTCCTCGATGTTGTCCTCCACCCAGTTGACCAGCTTCGGATATTTGGCCTGCCATTTGGCAATCCGCCCTGAGCCCCAAATGGTCGTCGGAGACGACGAACTCGACGCCGGCGAGCCCGCGATTCTTGAGCCCTGTCACGAACTCGCGCCAACTCGAATGGCTCTCCCGGTTGGCCAGCTCCACCCTCATTGGCGAGGAGCGGTATCCGTATTCCTCCATGAAAGGGGCATGGAGACCAGCCTTGAACTGAACCGCCCCATGAAATCGTGCATTCAGATCGCGCGCGAACAGCTCGCCCTGCTCGAAACGGCCGAACAGCTAGAGATTGAGGGCTTCAGGGAATTAGTCGAGGGCAGTTCTCTCATTACCGACGAGCTCTACCGACGGGCGACCACCAACTGCTATATTCATGCCGATGAAGCGCGCAGGCTGGGTATCGTCGCCCACGTGCTTGGATAGGACGGTTCACCGGTTATGGAGACGCCGAACGGCTCGGCGTACGCATGTCGAAATTGTCGGATCTTGCGGACGCATTCCTAAGAGGTCGACCGCTTCAGCAGTGAGACGCCATCATCAGCCCCATTGCTACGGCTTCTCCGGACGTCCCATTTGTCACGCGTGAGCTTGTTCGTTCCCGATCGAAATACACCCCAAGGAACAATCAACCCGCAACTCCGTTGGACAGATTGCGTCAGGAGAATGCTGTTGCGACATATGATGTTGGGAGCTCTGGCCGGCCTTGCGGCATCGGTGGCGATGACCAGTGCCATGCGGCGGTCCCATCGGTTGCTGAACGAGACGAGTCGCTACCCGTTGCCGCCCCGCGAAATTGTCGATCGCCTGAACTTCGGGGGCGATGAAGGGCAGGCGCGAGCGAATACTCTGTTGGCTCACTTCGGCTTTGGCGCCATGACTGGCGCTGTTTTCGCCATTTTGCCTCGGCGTCGCGGCAGCGGCACGCGTGTGGGCGGCCAGTTATCTGGGTTGGATTCCTGCAGCGCGAATTCTTGCCCCCGCATGGCGTCATCCTGCAGGGAGGAATCTGCTGATGATCGCTGCGCACATGGTGTGGGGTACCGTGCTCGCGAAATCGCTCAGCGAGTTGGAAGCCGCCGAAGCCGAAGCGTTCGGCAGGCCTTCGGACGCCGAACTGTCAGTCTTGGAAAGGCGAGAGAGAGGACCTGGTCGATGAAGCCGGTCCCGTTTTGGCTCGATCGAGAGCCCGAGATTTCATTCGGCGCCTTGCAGGGCAACCATGACTTCGAAGTCGTAATCGTCGGCGCGGGCATCGTGGGCCTGCACACTGCCTGTCTGCTGCGTAGCTCGGGTCTGAAGGTCGCGGTTCTTGAGGCGCGCCAGATCGGCCAGCAGGCCACCGGCCGCTCGACCGCCAAGGTCACATCCCAGCATGGGCTCAAATACGCTTCCCTCATTCGCAATTTCGGCCGCGAAGGCGCGAAGCTTTACGCCGACGCGAATGAAAAGGCCAAGGAGGAGATCGCTGCACAGTGCTCCCTTATGGTGGACAAGGCCAAGCTGGAAGCCAAATCTGCCTTCATCTATGCTGAAGACGAACAACAGGCGGATAGGTTACGCCGTGAGGCCGACGCCGCCGCATCGCTTGGATTGCCCGCCGAATTCCTGTCCGATGCGGAGCTGCCCGTGAGGGCGACGGCAGCGCTCTGTTTTTCGGGCCAATATCAATTCGACCCGTATCTTTATATTTGCGGGCTGGCCCGCCTGGTGAGCGAGAGCACCATTTCCGTTTTCGAGAACAGCCGCGTTGTTGAGATTGCAGGCGACGGGCCTTATCAGTTGACTCTGGCTGGCGGTATTGTGACCGCCGGTAAGGTCATCGTCACCACGCAGATGCCCATCATCGGAGACGGACTCTTCTTTGCCAAGGCCTTCCCATTTGCGCATCCGGTCGCGGCAGCATCACTGGCCGAACATGCAACAGTGGACGGCATGTTCATCAGCGCCGGCAGCCCGTCTCATTCGTTTCGCACAGCGAACCGTGACGGCAAGCGCTTTCTTGTGGCCGCCGGCGGCGAATTCAAGACCGGAGACCGCGAGGCTGCGGATCGCGCCGTCGCTGACATGCTGGCCTTCCTCGAGACAACATTCGCTATTAACCAACCGTCGCACCTTTGGATAAACGAAGATTTCCGGTCGGTGGACGGAATGGCCTTCGTCGGCGTGGCGAGTTCTTCAAAACCGGACCTTCTCGTCGCCACCGGTTTCGACGCCTGGGGCATCACACAAGGCGCCGTCGCACGGGAAATCCTTGCGTCGCAGCTTCTCGGCCAGCCCCATCCTGCGGCCGAGATCTTCGACGCGACCCGTATCGAGCCGCTCGCCGGCGGGCCGACGTTCATATCGGAGAACGTCAAGACGGCTACTCATCTGGTGGCCGAACGGCTCCTGGGTTCAAGAACGGTGGATATCAACAAGATCGCCCTGGGAGAAGGCGGTGTGGTCGAGCACGACGGAGAGCAACTGGCGATCAGGAAGGCGCGGGACGGTACGGTCACCGCCCGCTCCGCAATCTGTACGCATCTCGGCTGCGTCGTCGGGTGGAATCCGGTCGACCGGACGTGGGACTGCTCATGCCATGGGTCCCGCTTCGATGAAGCTGGTGAGGTTCTTTCCGGCCCCGCAACGAGACCGCTCGAGCCGCGGGCGTCGCCAAATGCCGGGCACGCGGAATGAGGGTCCTGGTCACCGGCGCGTCGGGTCTGATCGGAGCCGCGCTTTGCGCGCGCCTGGCGGCCGAGGGACATGACGTCGTTCGTGTGCTCCATCGCCCCAGTGTTGGCCCGTTCACAGGGCCCACTCCCATCCTGCTAGACATGGCAAATGCGCTGCGGGCGCAGGACTGGATCCATCATCTTGCCGGTGTCGATGCCGTTGTGAACTGCGCCGGCGTTCTGCAGGACAGCCTTCGTGAGAATACCCAGCACGTCCATGCAGGCGGCGCCTCGGCACTCTTTGCCGCGTGTGAACAGGCACGAGTGAAAAAGGTCATCCACTTCTCGGCTATCGGCGTCGATCGCCAGCAGCCATCCGCTTTCTCCGCCAGCAAGCTTGCTGGCGATGAGGCCATGATGGCGCGCGATATCGACTGGGTCATTCTGCGCCCTTCGGTTGTGTTGGGGAGGCCGGCGTTCGGCGCAAGCGCGCTTTTTCGTGGTCTCGCTGCTTTGCCACTATTGCCTGTGATGCCCGACGCTGGTCGTCTTCAGGTCGTACAGCTAGACGACGTGATCTCCACCGTTCTCTTCTTTCTCAGGCCCGACAGCCCAACGCGCCTCACTCTGGAGCTGGCTGGGCCTGAAGCGCTTTCTATGAACGAGGTCGTTGCCTGCTACCGCCATTGGTTCGGATGGGACAGCGCCCGGGAATTCATCCTGCCCAATTGGGCCGCAGCAATCCTATACCGGGTTGGGGATGCGGCGGCTCAGCTCGGCTGGCGTCCGCCGATGCGCAGCAATGCCGCAAAGGAGATCGCGCGGGGCGCGGTCGGTGATCCCCAGCCGTGGATAGCGGCGACCGGCATTCAACCGTCAAGTCTTGCAACCGCACTCAGCCTTCATCCTGCCACGGTGCAGGAACGATGGTTCGCTGGTCTCTACCTCGTCAAGCCGGCGATCTTCGTCGTGCTACCCTTCTTCTGGATCATGACCGGCATCATTTCCCTCACCACCGGCTGGCGCAGCGGAGTTGAGTTGCTGATTGACACAGCAGTCGGCGCGCTGGCCGGACCGGCCGTCGTCGCCGGGGCGCTGGCAGACATGATCGTCGGCGTGCTGATCGCCTGGCGCCCGACCAGCCGGCTTGGTCTCTTCGGTGCAATCGCGGTGTCGCTTTTCTATGCGACCGCTGGGAGCATTCTGCGGCCGGAGCTCTGGAACGACCCGCTGGGCCCGCTGATGAAGATCCTGCCGATTTTGGTTCTGCATTTTGTCGCGCTGGCGATCCTGGAGGAACGCTGATGGTCTATTTCGTGCTCAAGTATCTGCATGTCATCGGTGCGGCTGTGCTGTTGGGGACTGGCGCCGGCATTGCCTTTTTCATGCTCGTGGCACACCGGACCGGTAACGCCGGGACCATCGCGGCTGTCGCCCGCATCGTCGTACTCGCCGACTTTCTGTTCACGGCTACGGCCGTTATCGCGCAACCTGTGACCGGGATAGCTCTCGCCCAGTATGCGGGGTATTCGCTTGCTGAAGGATGGATCGTTCTTTCGATCCTGCTCTATCTTGCCATCGGCCTGCTCTGGCTGCCCGTGGTGTGGATGCAGATCGAGATGCGCAATCTCGCCATAAAGGCCGCGACGTCCAATCAACCCCCGCCTGAGCGTTACAGTCAGTTGTTCAGGCTCTGGTTCGCCTTCGGCTTTCCAGCCTTTGCGGCTGTGCTCGCCATCTTCTGGCTGATGATTGCGCGCCCGCCAATCGAGTGGCTGGCCTTGTAGCCCCGTCGCCGCTTTACCGCGGCAACCAAACACACCCAATGTCGTTGCGCATGTCAGGGGAAACTCCGGCCTGATCACCGCTCTCTCGTAAGTTCGGCGAAATCAACTCTCGGCAACCAGCACGCCTTGCGCATCGCTGCTCCTACTGCCCATCCGATCGGTGCTTCGCCGCGCGGCAACGCGTCCTGCCACAGATCCTCGGTCGATCGTCGACATTCAGCGGCAACGGCATCCAGGCTCGGATACGCACTCCACCCACCGAGCGAAGCCGTCCCTTGTCCTGATATTCCAGAGTGTATAGCTGTTCGGCCGGCGACCCCGTCAGTTGTGGCTGCGCCGCTCAGTTTGGTCCATCCCGAACTGAGCGACCTGGACCATCATCACCTTTGCCTTTGCGACGAGTTCATCATCCGTAAGCGTCTGATCGGCCTGCAGTGTGACGGTGATGCACTCGCCTCCCTCCCCGCGAAATTCGACGACCGGAGCCTGGTCCCGGCTGACGACAGCTTCTATCATCTGCATAGAAAATCCTCCTGCCATTGTGGGAATCGCGACCAGTTGGGAGCAAGACCGAAGCTCCACCATCCCTGTTTTAGTGATGACGTCTGGCTAATCCTTGACATAGGCTCCAGGCCGACGGCCGCCCCTCGGCGCCTTGGCGTCTTTTGAGTGCTCCGCAGCCGCTGGACCTGCGCCGGAGATTTTCTCCGTGGCTGGCGAAGGTGTGGCTTTCTTTGAACTGGTGCTGCCGCCGGATTTTTTGGGGGCGGATGACATGCCAACCGGAGAATTGTCTGTAGAGGTCATGGCTTGATCCCGAACGCTGCAAAACTCCATAGGTAACCTGGGACATGGCTTGAAGTTCCATGCGCCTGCATTTCGCGAAGGAGCAAAGGTTCAGCGCACGTATGGCGATGTTTCCGAATATGGAGGCTCTGCCGAGGGCCCTGGACATTGTGGACGTTTGGCGATGAACGCAAAGCGGCAGATGTCTTGATGCGATTCCAGACGAGAACGCCGAGCGAGCTCTTGAGCCTTCTCAGGGCGCCTCAGCAACGGGTTGAGTTCGCGAAACGGACGGCAAAACGCGAAGCTGCTCGGCAAAGACATAGCTTCGCGGGGCACGTGCTGCGCGGGACGCAGGCGATGCCGACGCGAAACAGTGACGATCTCCGCCAACGGCGCAGTCGTCTACAGAGATGCTTCCGCAACTCCAGACTGCCGGCGATCCCCGGGTGAAGGGCGGCACGGACCGGCAAGAGACCGCCAACGCAGGCCGCGGCGGCTCTGACATCTGTTCTGCGACCCGGCCGTTCAGGAACAATACCTGCGTTTGCAAGCTTGAACGGGATCGCTGACTGCGATGGCACAGTCGCTGAGCGGCATCATCGCTGGCGACGAGGTCATGAAGGGATCGCTTGCAAGCTATACGTTCGAGTATATGGAAATCGCCTCCTACACGATCCTTATCGCCGCTGCGAAATCGCTCGATGAAACGGAAGGCGCGCATTTTTGCGAGGAGAACCTGCGCGAGGAAGTCGCGATGGCGGACTGGCTGAAAAACCATCTTCCCGCGACAACCAAGCAGTTCTTTACTCGGGCTGATACAGAGAGCGAGAACGCCAAGCGTTGATCTACCGCCGAGGTTGCTTCGATCGGCTGACGGAGCGCGACCGGCCAGTATGGTGCGGCGGGACCTACCTGCCGCGCTGAGCGGGTTGAACAGGATTGGGAGATCTATGACGGCAGGACGATCCATGGGAGCAGATGCTACCCCATGCATGAATGTCGACAACGCGCCGCGCCAGATCGCCTGCGCCGTCAACTTGCTTCGGCGATCTTGCTGAGAAAAGCTGCCAAGCTCTGCTGCGGATCCTCATCGTCCCCAGCCACGACGTTGAGC
>NZ_JAMYMV010000080.1:0-26412 GCF_040318715.1 Mesorhizobium sp. M1050
CGCGCCGCAAGAACAGCATGAATTGGGCCGCCAAACTGGCTCAGAACACTCGCAAAAACAGCGTTTATGGATGCGCACTAGCCTAAGCAGAATTATCGAAAATCATTATTTGTGCATCGCACACAGCGTGCTTTGCTCCATCAGCCGGCTGAAAGAGAAACATAAAGAACGTCAGGCGGCAGCCTTCGGCGATGCGTCCGAAGCGGCTTTGTTATGGCGCGGATAACGCCTGACCTCAGAAAAAGACAGGGGAACGTGATGACGACAATAATCTCGAAGTTTCGCCACGCCGCGCTTGCGGCCGGCATTGCCCTGAGCGCCCTTTCGGTGAGCCCCCACGCCGAAGCCGGCAGCTTGAAGCTGGGCATGACGACCTGGGTCGGATACGGCCCGCTCTTCCTTGCCCGTGACATGGGCTACTTCAAGGAAGGCGGCCTCGATGTCTCGCTCGAAATCATCGAGGAAGCATCGATGTACATGGCAGCAGTTGCCGCCGGCGAGCTCGACGGCAGCGCCTCGACCATAGACGAAATCATGAAGTACCGTTCCAAGGATGTCTGCTTCAAATCAGTCTATGCCCTCGATGATAGCCATGGCGGCGACGGCGTTCTGGCGCCCAGCGAGGTCAAGAGCGTCGCCGATCTCAAGGGCATGGAGGTTGGGATGAACGAAGGCTCGGTGTCCCAGTTCTGGTTCAACATCCTGCTCAAGCAGGCCGGTCTCAGCCAGGCTGACGTGAAGGTCACCAACATGACGGCCGATGACGCTGCCGCCGCCTTCATGGCCGATCGCATTCCTGTTGCCGTCACCTGGGAGCCGCATCTGACGCTGGCCAAGAAGGCAAACAAGGGACAGGTCCTGATCGACTCCTCGAAGACGCCGGGCCTGATCGTCGATGTCGTGGCGCTGAATTGCGACTACATCACGAAGAACCCTGGCGATGTCGAGGCGCTGGTAAAGGGGCTCTACAAGGCCAACGAGTTCATCAAGGAAAATCCAGAGAAGGCTTACGAGGTGATGGCCAAGGGTGTCGGCGGCTGGCTGAAGGATCCGAAGGACTTCGCCTCCTCCGCCGCGGGCGTGAACTTCTACGGCAAGGCGCGCAATGCCGAATTTTTCGCCGGCGGCGAGAGCGGTGATGCTGGCAAACTGATCAAGCTGGGCGGCGACGTCTGGGGCGGCTTCGGCAAGCTCAAGATGGACATCAAATACGACGACCTGGTCGATCCGTCTTTCCTTACGAAGTGATCCGGCCTTGTAAAGTCAGTTCGCTGGACCGCAGGCGCGAGCTCGGCCTGCGGTCCTAGCCGTCCAAAGGGTTCCCCTGTGACATTGGCACCGAATGCAACGTCTCCCATCAGCCATATCGTGACTGCGAGCGTGGAAACAAATCAGCCCGGTCGATCCGCCTGGAAAGCTGTCACCACGCCTTTTCGGGCCGTGTCGCGCCCTCTCTCCATCACGCTCAGCGTCTTGGTCTGGGGCGCGGTCATCGGTGGCTGGTTCGCTTTGACCTATTCCGGAGCGGTCAAGGAAATGTTCCTGCCGCGCCCCGAATCCGTATTGTCCACCACCATCAGCATGGCGCTTGACGGGTCCTTGTGGGAGCACGTCCTGGCCAGCGTCCAGGTGGTGCTGATCGGTTTCGTCATTTCGAGCATCGTGGCGGTACCGCTCGGATTGACGATGGGCACCTACCGTGTCGTCCAGGCTGCACTCGATCCGCTCGTCAATTTCATCCGCTATCTGCCGGTGACGTCCTTCGTCCCGCTTTTCATCCTGTGGATCGGCATCGGCATCGAGCAGCGCGTTGCCGTCATCATCTTCGGTATCTTCTTCCAGCAGCTGGTGATGATCGCCGACAGCGCCCGCGGCGTTCAGCGCGACCTCGTCAACGCAGCCTATACGCTCGGCACGAAACGCGGCGACACGGTCTTTCATATCGTATTTCCGGCCACGCTTCCGAACGTGCTCGACGTGCTGCGCGTCACCATGGGCTGGGCCTGGACCTATCTCGTCGTTGCCGAACTCGTCGCCGCGCGCAGCGGACTTGGCTACATCTCGCTCAAGGCCATGCGCGGCTTCCAGGTCGACGTGATTTTCATGGCCATCGCCATGATCGGCATCCTTGGTCTTTGCGCCGACCAATTGTTCCGGGGCATCCGCCGCCTCGTCGCTCCCTGGGCCAATTGAGGAGCTCGCTGACATGGACACCCTTACCCTCGCGACGAAACCGAAGAGCTCCGACATCGGCATTGACAATGTCGTCCTGCGTTATGGCACAGGCGACGATGCCGTGCTGGCACTGGACGGCATCTCGTTCCATGTCGTGCCCAATGAGTTCTGCGTGATCGTCGGCCCATCCGGCTGCGGCAAGTCGAGCCTGCTCTATCTTGTCGCCGGCCTCGAGGAGCGCACCGGCGGCATGATCTCTGTCGGCGGCACGCCGGTTACCGAGCCAGGCCCGGATCGCGGCATGGTGTTTCAGGCCTATACGCTGTTTCCCTGGCTCACTGTTGCGCAGAACGTCGAATACGGTCCGAAGCGCAAGGGCATGCCGGCGGCCGAGCGCAGGGCCATCGTCGAGCATTTTCTCCATGAGGTCGGCCTTGCGAAATTCTCCAACCATTATCCCTCGCAGCTGTCGGGCGGCATGAAACAGCGCGTGGCGATTGCCCGCGCGCTTGCCAACGATCCGCAGGTGCTGCTGATGGACGAGCCCTTCGGAGCGCTCGACAGCCAGACCCGCCACAGCATGCAGAAGCTTTTGCTGAGGATCTGGGATCATTCCAAGAAAACGGTCCTGTTCGTCACCCACGACATAGACGAGGCCATTTTGCTGGCGGACCGGGTGCTCGTCATGTCGGGCCGGCCTGGCCAGATCAAGAAGGAAATCCACGTCGGTCTCCCGCGCCCGCGCAGCATGGATCTGGTCATGGAGCCGAACTTCATCGCCATGAAGCGGGAAATCCTCGAGCTCTTGAAGAACGACGAAGACGACGAGCACTAATGCATGTCGCCCAAAGTGACCTCGGTTTTGGGACGACGACAGGCATGAAACAAAGATCAGCGGTCTTCGGGGTGGATCATGAAACAGGCATTGCATGAGCATCGAGGCCGCGGAATTCGACTATATCGTCATTGGCGCGGGCTCGGCCGGTTGTGTCCTGGCCAACAGGCTGAGTACTAATCCCGCCAGCCGCGTCTGCCTCATCGAGGCGGGTGGCAGCGACGACCGCACCCGGGTGCGCGTGCCGGCTGGCATTCTCTCGCTCTACGGCAATCCAAACTTCGACTACGGCTACAAAAGCGTGCCGCAGCCGCTGCTCAACAATCGCCGCATACCGGTCAACCGGGGCAAGCTTCTTGGCGGGTCGAGTTCGATCAATTCCATGGTCTACATTCGCGGCGCCGCGCAGGACTACGACGAATGGGCAGCACTTGGCTGCGCGGGCTGGTCCTATGCCGACATACTGCCGGTCTTCAAGAGGCTGGAGCGAAACCTTCTGTCGCAGAACCCCGCCTATCACGGCTTCGACGGCGAACTGTTGGTCGACAATCCGCGCGATCCCAATGTCGTGTCCAGACTGTGGGTAGAGGCGGGCCGAGGCATGGGCCTGCCCGAAAACCGCGACTTCAACGCCGATAGCCAACTCGGCCTCGGTATCTACAATGTCACCCAGAACAAGGGGGAACGCTTCTCGGCCTATACCGCCTTCGTCCGGCCGGTTCTCGGCCGCCCAAATCTCCAGGTGCTGTCAGGAGTCGAGGTGCTTGATCTGGCGGTCGAAAGTGGACGCGTCGCCGGCGTCAATGTGATCAGGGACGGAGCTGCCCAACGGCTCGCATGCCGCGCCGAGGTGGTCCTGAGCGCGGGCGCGATCGGATCGCCGCGCATCCTACTTGCTTCCGGCATCGGCCCGGCGGAGGAGCTGAAGGCGGCGGGGATAGAACCGGTCATGAACGTGCCGGGCGTCGGCAAGAACCTGCGCGACCATGTCGACGGCATGATCACGGTGCGATCGAACAGCACCAGGACGCTTGGTCTGTCGATTGCCAACCTGCCGGCGATGCTGGCGGCGCCGTTCCAGTATTTCGCCCGGCGCAAGGGCATGCTGACGACCAACTATGTCGAGGCCGGCGGCTTCGCGAAGACGAAATATGCCGGCAGCATTCCCGATGTCCAATTCCACTTTGTCCCCGGCTACCGCAGCCATCGCGGCCGGCTCGTCGAATATGGCCACGGTTACGCCGTGCACACTTGCGTGCTGAGGCCCGGGAGCGTCGGCGAAATCACGCTCGAGCGCGACGGCACCCGCCGCAACGTGCTGATAGATCATCGTTTCTTTAGTGATGAGCGGGATGCCCTGACCCTTGTCGAGGGCATCAAGCTGGCCCGCTCGATTCTGGCTTCTCCAGCCTTTGGCGGCATTCGCGGACCGGAAATCCTGCCCGGGCCGGATATCGTCACCGACGACGAGATCCTCGCCTATCTGCGTGCCGAGGCACTGACGGTCTATCATCCGGTCGGCACCGCCAAGATGGGCAACGACACCATGGCGGTGGTCGACCCTGCCGGCCTCAAGGTGCGCGGCTTCGACAATCTGCGCATCGCGGACGCCTCGATCATGCCGACACTGATCGGCGGCAACACCAATGCGCCATCCATGATGATCGGCGAAAAAGCGGCTACAGCGATGTTGTCGTAGCCGTCCGCTGGGACGCTGCCGTTCGGCATTTAGGGACAGGCTAACCACTGCCACGTGAAATCGTAATTTTCGCTATCCAGTCCCTCCAGTACACCAGCGATCTGACCTCCTCGCATCCGCAAAAATTCTTTGGGGAGCTGAAAAGGGCACTGAAATGTCGGTCGAAAAAATAAACACGCTTGTTGTTGGCGGCGGCCAGGCGGGGCTGGCCATGAGCGAACATCTGCGCAAGTGCGATGTGCCGCATCTTGTCCTTGAGCGGCATCGCATCGCCGAACGCTGGCGCTCGGAAAGATGGGACTCCCTGGTTGCCAACGGACCTGCCTGGCACGATCGTTTTCCGGGCATGGAGTTTCCGGATACCGATCCCGATGCCTTTGTCTCCAAGGAGGAGGTTGCCGACTACTTCGTCGCCTATGCGGAAATGATCTCAGCGCCCATCCGCTGCGGCGTGGATGTCGAGAAAGTGCAGAGGCTTGTCGGCCGCCCCGGCTTCCGGGTCGAAACCTCAGGCGGCGTCATCGAGGCCGCCAACGTGGTCGCCGCCACCGGGGCCTTCCAGCACCCCGTCATGCCGTGCATCGTGCCTCAGGATGCAGGGCTCATGCAGCTCCATTCCAGCGCCTATCGCAACCCCGACCAGCTGCCCAGGGGCGCGGTCCTGGTGGTCGGGTCTGGCTCCTCGGGAGTGCAGATCGCGGACGAACTCCTGCGCGCGGGAAGAAACGTCTACCTCTCGGTCGGGCCGCATGATCGTCCTCCCCGGGCCTATCGCGGCCGCGATTTCTGCTGGTGGCTCGGGGTCCTCGGCAAGTGGGACGCCCAAGCGCCGGCGCCTGACACGGAGCACGTCACCATCGCGGTGAGCGGGGCGCGCGGCGGCCAGACGATCGACTTCCGGCGCCTTGCCGCGCAGGGCATGAAGCTCGTCGGCCGGACGGAACTGTACAAGGATGGCGTCATGACCTTCGCACCCGACCTTGCCAGGAACATCGCCCGCGGCGATGCCAACTACATGTCGCTGCTGGACGAAGCCGACGCCTATGTTGCCCGCAACGGCCTCGACCTTCCGGAAGAGCCAGCTGCCCGCAAGATCGAACCGGACCCGCCATGCCTGACTGATCCAATTCTCGACCTGGACCTCGCCAAGGCCGGAATAGCCTCGATCATATGGGCGACGGGATTCAGCTTCGATTACAGCTGGCTGAAGGTCGACGTGTTCGGCGAAAAGGGCAAGCCGAGGCATCAGCGCGGTGTCTCGAGCGAGCCGGGGATTTATTTCCTGGGTCTGCCGTGGCAGTCAAGGCGCGGGTCCAGCTTCATCTGGGGCGTCTGGCACGATGCCAAGCATTTGGCGGACCATATTTCCACGCAGCGCAAGTACTTGACCTATCATGCGTCCGCGAAACGTCAGACCCGGGCGGCATAGCAAGGGCTGGCGGCAGCCTGGCGCTGTGAGCGACGATATCCCGGCGAAGAGCCCGATCCGATGGAGACCAGGATGGTGCATACAAGAATCCGTAAGTTCAATACGAAAGATACCTATCCCGAGCAGAAGCTCGACAATGATCTGTGTCAGGCGGTGGTCACGCGGGGCGGCCGGACGGTCTATCTGCGTGGCCAGTGCCCGCAGGATCTCGACACCGCCAAGAATATCGACAGCCATGATCCGGCCGAGCAGACGCGCAAGGTGATGCAGAACATCAAGCAGCTCATCGAAGAGTGCGGAGGCAAGATGGAGCATCTGGTCAAGGTGGTCGTCTACATCACCGACGTGCGCCATCGCGAGGCGATCTACCGCACTATGGGTGAGTATATCAAAGGCGTGCATCCCGTTTCGACCGGCCTTGTCGTGCAGGCCCTGGCGCGGCCCGACTGGCTGGTCGAGATCGACGGCACCGCTGTCATCCCGGACTGACGCTGATGACCTTTTCCATTGTCGCGCGGTGCAGCCGCACCGGAATGTTCGGCGTCGCGGTGTCGTCTTCCTCTCCGGCGGTGGCGGCGCGCTGCGCCTATGCGCAAGCGGGCGTGGGTGCGGTTGCAAGCCAGAACGTCACCGATCCGACGCTCGGCACAAGGGGGCTCGAGCTGCTGGCGCGCGGCGCCTCGGCCGCCGAGGCGGTCGCCATCCTGAAGCGCACCGGCCCCTACAGCGAATACCGGCAGGTTCTGGCCGTCGATGCCGCCGGGACCACCGCCATTCATTCCGGCGCTAGGGCGCTTGGCATCTGGGCGCAAGCGCATGCGGAAAATGTCGCCTGCGGCGGCAATATGCTCGCCCATGATGGCGTGCCGCAAGCCATGGTGGAGGCCTTCCTGGCTTCTGAAGGCCATCTCGGCGACCGCCTGATCGCGACCATGCGCGCTGCGCTGAAAGGGGGTGGCGAGGCCGGTCCGGTCCATTCCGCCGGAATGAAACTGGTGCGCGAGGTCGCATGGCCCGTCGCGGACCTGCGCTGCGACTGGAGCGACGGCTGCCCGATCGAGGAACTGGCGGCATTGTGGGATCGCTATAAGCCGCAACTCGATGCCTATGTGACCCGGGCGATAGATCCGTCCGATGCGCCGAGCTACGGCGTGCCGGGTGACGAGTAACCTGCACGCTCGGGGGAGGGCAGCCAAATGAGCGAACTCAGTCACAAGGACTGGATCAGCAAAGCATCCGCGATCCGTTTTCGCGACAAGGCGTTCATCGACGGCAAGACGGTCGCGGCCCGTTCGGGCCGCACCTTCGCCAGCATCAATCCGGCCACCGGCGAAACGCTGGCCGAGGTGGCGTCGTGCGGCGAGGAAGATGTCGATCTGGCTGTCGCCGCTGCGCGCCGCAGTTTCGAGGCCGGCGTCTGGTCACGCACTAGCCCGGCGCACCGCAAGGAGGTGCTGCTGCGGCTGGCGCGGCTGCTGCGCGAAAATCTGCAGGAGCTTGCCCTGCTCGAGTCGCTCGACATGGGCAAGCTCGTCACGGATGCGGCGACTGTCGACGTCCCGGGTTCGGCGGCGATCTTCCAGTGGTATGGCGAGGCCATCGACAAGATCTACGACGAAGTGGCGCCGACCGGCGGCAGCGATCTGGTGCTGGTGCGGCGCGAACCGCTCGGCGTGATCGGCGCCGTGGTGCCGTGGAATTTCCCGCTCGACATGGCGACCTGGAAGTGCGCGCCCGCGCTGGCGGCGGGCAATTCGGTAGTGCTGAAGCCCGCCGAGCAGTCGCCCTTCTCGGCGCTCCGACTGGCGGAACTCGCGATGGAGGCGGGCCTGCCCGCCGGTGTGCTCAACATTGTGCCTGGCCTTGGCGAGACAGCCGGGCAGGCGCTTGGCCGCCACATGGACGTGGATTGCCTTGCCTTCACCGGATCGACATCGGTCGGCAAGATGTTCCTGCAGTATTCGGGTCAGTCGAACATGAAGCAGGTCTGGCTCGAAACAGGCGGCAAGAGCCCGAACCTCGTCTTCGCCGATTGCGGCGATCTCGATGCGGCGGCCGACATGGCGGCGTTCGGCATCTTCTTCAACCAGGGCGAGGTTTGCTCGGCCAATTCGCGCCTGCTCGTTGAACGCTCCATCAAGGATGCCCTCCTAGAGAAGCTGGCACAGCGCGCGGCGGCCACCCAGCCTGGCGATCCGCTCGACCCGGCCTCGAAAATGGGCGCCATGGTCGATGCCCGCCACGCGACTAACGTCATGCGGTTCGTCGAGGCCGGCAAGAAGACCGCGCGCCTGGTCGCCGGCGGCGATCGGGTCACGGTCAACGGCCGCGGCAGCTTCATACAGCCCACCATCTTCGACAATGTCGCCCATGACGACCCGATTGCCAGGGATGAGATATTCGGACCGGTGCTTTCCGTCATTGCCTTCGACGATGAAGAGGAGGCCATCCGTATTGCCAATGACAGCCCGTACGGACTGGCGGCATCCTTGTGGACCGACAGTCTTTCGCGCGCGCACCGCGTCGCCGCTCGTCTTCGCGCCGGCACGGTTTCCGTCAATACGGTCGATGCGCTGAGCCCGATGACCCCGTTCGGCGGCGTCAAGCAATCCGGCTTCGGCCGCGACCTGTCGCTGCATGCGCTGGACAAATACACCGCGCTGAAAACGACATGGATCAAATATTGAGCCAAGGCGAGCGCTTGATCGCAACGCCCAAACCGGCAACATAGCCGCCCATGCCGCTACGCTTTACACTGAGACAACTGGAATATTTCGTCGCCGTCGGCGAAGCCGGCTCTATTACCAAGGCGGCCGAACAGGTCAATGTTTCGCCGCCTTCGATCTCGGCATCCATCGCGCAACTGGAGGCCGAATTCGGCGTCCAGCTTTTCGTTCGCAAACATTCGCATGGCCTGTCGCTCACGGCCGGCGGGCGTGTTTTCCTCAAGGAGGCCGCCAGGCTGCTTGCCGACGCCGACGCTCTGCACGATATCGCCGGCGACATCGCCGAGAAGGTGCGCGGGCCACTGGCGATAGGATGCCTGCTGACCTTCGCGCAGATCGTCTTGCCGACGCTGCGCATGAAGTTCGAGCGCGCCTATCCCGAGGTACGGTTCAGGCAGTTCGAACGCAACCAGGGCCAGCTGCTCGAAATGTTGCAGCGAGGCGAAATCGACGCGGCGCTGACCTACGATCTCGAACTGTCGCAGGACACGACTTTCGAACCGCTGATGCTCGTGCCGGCCTATGTCATGCTGCCGCAGGGGCACCGCTTCGCCAGCAAGGCTTCCATCACGACGGAAGAACTGGCCGACGAACCGATGGTGCTGCTCGACCTGCCCTATAGCCGCGAATATTTCCTTTCGGCTTTTCATTCGCAGGGGATCCGACCGAACATTGCCGAGCGCACCGGCGACATCGCGGTTATGCGTTCGATGGTCGCGAACGGCTTCGGCTATGGCATCGCCAACATGCGGCCGCTCAATACGCTGGCGCCCGACGGCAAGCCGCTGGTGTTCGTGCCTCTGGAAGGCGATTTGCGGCCGCTTACCATGGGGATCGCCCTGCCCAACGCCGAGCACCGCACGCAGACGGTGCAGGCATTCATCGATCATTGCCGCCGTTTTGTCGTCGAACAAGGCGTGTTCGGGAGTGGGCGGGTCGTGGAATAGCGGCAGCCTCTATCAGGCGGCGTGAAACTGGTGATCTGAAAGCCGCCGCAGCAGATTGTCCAGCATGTCGTCGCAGCGGCGCATCTGTTCGACGCTGACGAATTCGTCCGGTCTGTGTCCTTGCACCATCGAGCCCGGTCCGCACACGATCGTCGGCGTGCCGAGATCGCGGCTGAACAATCCACCTTCGGTACCGAAGGCAACCTTGATGGTGTCGTTGGCACCGGTCAGCGACTTCACGAAGGCCACGGCCTGCGAATTCGCCGGCGTGTCCAGACCCGGATAGGTGTTGGTGATCTCGATGTCGATGGCAGCCTCAGGCGCAATCGCTGAAGCGGCAGCGGCAATGCGCGCCGCCTCCGCGCGCAGGCGCTCGAGGATTTCGTCGGGATTGTCGGCCGCTATATTGCGGATCTCGAAGTCGAGCTGACAGAGGTTCGGCACGATGTTGAGCGCCACGCCGGCATTCATCTTGCCGACGTGGACGGTCGTGTAGGCAATGTCGTAGTCGCCGTCGCGCGCGCCATCGACCGCCAGCCGGTCTTGTTCGCCGCGCAGTGCGGAGACGAAGTCGCAGCCCAGATGAATGGCGTTGAGCGCCAAGGGGGCCAGCGCCGAATGGCCTTCCCGTCCCCTACAGATGGCGCGAGCGGCAAGCTTGCCCTTGTGGCCAGTCGCCACCTGCATGCTGGTCGGCTCGCCGACGATGCACAGCAATGGCCGTAGCGGCGCAGCCCGTAGCATGTCGATCAGGCTGCGCACGCCGATGCAGCCGACCTCCTCGTCATAGGAAAGCGCTAGATGCAAGGGCGTTTGCAGAGTCATTTTCGAAGCTTTGAGACACGCCGCAAGCGCGCAGGCCACAAAACCCTTCATGTCGGCCGCGCCGCGGCCGTAAAGCTTGCCGTCTCGCGCGGTCATCTCGAAGGGCGGCAGCGTCCAATCCTGGCCGTCGATGGGCACGACATCGGTATGGCCGGACAGCATGACGCCAGGAGTATCGGCCGGCCCGATGGTGGCGAACAGGTTCGCCTTGTGGCCATCCGCGCTGCGGATTACCTGGCAAGCAATGCCCTGTGCCGCCAGCAGGTCACTCACATAGCCGATGAGGTCGAGGTTGGAGTCGCGGCTCACCGTCGGGAATGCGATCAGCTTTTCAAGGATTTGGATGCTGTCCATGCGTTGTATGTCTCCTTGGCCGTGCGTGCTATCTAGCATCGCGTCGCCACGGCCTTGAAGTCGCATTTGGCTCAGCCGGGATTCACCGGATGCTAATCCAGGCGGCCGGGGCTGATTAGGCGCGTCCTAATCGGCACAGAAGAAATCTGTAGTTTTCCGGCACGCATCGCAACTTATGAGTAGTTTGACGGCATCTACAAGCTGGGCAGACCAGCTTGCGCCAAGGGTCAAAACCACCGCAGCACATGCCGCGATGCGACCTTGGCAGGAAGGAAGCACCATGCGTGATCCACGCTACGACATTCTGTTCGAGCCGGTGAAGATCGGTCCGGTGACCGCCAAGAACCGCTTCTACCAGGTGCCGCACTGCAATGGCGGTGGCTATCGCGATCCGTCGGCCGCGGCCGAGATGCGACGCATCAAGTCGGAAGGGGGCTGGGGCGTCATCTTCACCGAGCAGACAGAGATGCACCACACCTCGGAGATCACGCCTTTCATCGAGCTCAGGCTGTGGGACGACGCTGATATTCCAGCGCTCGCCAAGATGGCCAGCGCCATGCATCAGCATGGCGCGCTGGCCGGCGTCCAGCTGGCCTATTCAGGCATCAATGGCCCGAACCTCTACACCAAGGAAGTGCCGCGCGGGCCGTCGGCCTTGCCGATCCGGACCTTCACCAACGATCCGGTTCAGGCGCGCGCCATGGACAAGCAGGACATCCGCGACCTACGCCGCTGGCACCGCAACGCTTTCAAACGCGCCAGGTTGGCTGGCTTCGACCTGGTGTGTCTCTACGGCGCGCATGGCTTCGGCATCATCCAACACTTCCTGTCCACCGCAACCAACCAGCGTAGCGACGAATATGGCGGCTCTCTGGAAAACCGCTCGCGGCTGATGCGCGAGCTGATCGAAGAGGGCAGGGATGCCATTGGCGACACTTGCGGCCTGACGCTGCGGCTGTCGCTGGACGAGATGATCGGCGAGCTTGGCTTCGCCAATTCCGAGGTGCGCGACATGATCGAGATGCATGCCGATCTGCCCGATCTCTGGGATCTGGCGCATGGCGCCTGGGAGGATTGTTCGGGGCCGTCGCGGTTCAAGGAGGAGGCCGCGCAGGAAAGCCTCGTCTCCGGCATCAAGAAGCTGACCTCGAAGCCGGTCGTGGGTGTCGGTCGCTTTACGTCGCCGGATGTCATGGTGAAGATGATCAGGTCTGGCACGCTTGATTTCATCGGCTGCGCGCGACCGTCGATTGCCGATCCGTTCCTGCCGAAGAAAGTGGAAGAAGGGCGCATCGAGGACATTCGCGAATGCATCGGCTGCAACATCTGCATCACCGGCGACATGACCATGTCGATCTCGCGCTGCACGCAGAACCCGACCTTCATGGAGGAATGGCGCAAGGGCTGGCACCCGGAGCGCATGCAGCCCAAGGGCGACAGCGAGAGCGTGCTGATCGTTGGCGCCGGTCCGGCCGGGCTTGAAGCAGCTCGCGCGCTCGGCCTGCGCGGCTATCAGGTCGCCATTGCCGAGACTGGCACCGAACTCGGCGGCCGCGTCGCGCGCGAATGCCGCCTGCCCGGGCTCTCGGCCTGGGGCCGCGTACGCGATTATCGCCAATACCAGCTCAGCCAGATGCCCAATGTCGACATCTATTTCGAAAGCCGGTTGTCGGCGCAGGACATCCTGGCCTTCGGCTTTCAGAACATCGCCCTCGCCACCGGCTCGACATGGCGGCGTGACGGGGTGGCGCGCGCCCATGTGGTGGCGATGCCGATCAGCCCGGCCATGCCGGTCTACACGCCGGACGATCTGATGGGTGGCAATGTGCCTGCCGGCAATGTCGTGCTGTTTGACGACGACCACTATTACATGGGTGGCGTTCTGGCCGAGTTGATCGCGCGCAACGGCGCCAAGGTGACGCTGGTGACGCCGTCCGCCTATGTATCGGACTGGACTCGCAACACCTTGGAGCAGGGCGCAATCCATCGCCGTCTGGCCGAGCTCGGCGTCGAGATCGTGCTGAACCGGACCGTTACGCGCGTCGTGCAAGGAGGCGTTGCGACTGCCTGCGCCTACACCGGCGCCGAACGCGACGTCGCCGCCGACGCCGTGGTGCTGGTGACGTCGCGCCAACAGGACGACCAGGTCTGGCGCGAGTTGAAAGCGCGGCGGCACGAATGGGCCGACAATGGCATTCGCTCGATCAAGGTCATCGGCGATGCCGAGGCGCCAGGTCCGATCGCCTGGGCAACCTATGCCGGCCATCGCTTCGCGCGTGAGCTGGACGAACCCGATATCGGTGATGCGCTGCCGTTCCGGCGGGAAGTCACGGCCCTGGCTGCGGAATAGGGTTGGAACCACGGTCCCATCCATCGAGTTGCCGTGGTTCCGACAGATGCTGTAGACGAGCGGCGCTAGTCTTGGTCTAGAGGAAACCGCGGCGGATGCCGTATTGTCCGAGCTTGCGATAGAGCGTCGGGCGCGAAATGCCGAGCCTCAGAGCAACTTTGCTGAGATTGCCACTCTCCGCGGCAAGCGCGTTCTTGAGCGCCTGGCATTCTGCATCCTCGAATGTGCAAACTGGTGCTTCGAGCATGGCTGCGGGATGATCGTTGTGCCCGATCATAGTGTTGCGATTGCCCGCACTGATTTCCCCAGGAAGATCCGAGAGCTCGACAGTGCCGCCACGCGCCAGAATGTGCAACCGCCCGACGAGGTTCTTCAGTTCGCGCACATTGCCCGGCCAATGGTAGGCGAGCAGGACCTCGAGCGCTTCATGCGAGAATTCCAGCGGGTCCTCGCCTGCTGCGGAGGCGATCTGCCGGTTGAAATGTTCGATCAGCAGCAGCACGTCCTCGCCGCGCTCGCGCAGCGGTGGGACGGTGATCGAGACCGCGCCAATTCGATAGTAGAGATCGCGACGGAAGCGGCCTGCGGCAACTTCCTGGTGGAGATCGCGATTGGTCGAGGCAACCAGGCGCACATCCACCGGGCGACCACGGCTGTCGCCAATGCGGTTGACCACGCGCTCTTCCAGGACACGCAGCAGAAACGGCTGGATCTCAAGCGGCAATTCGCCGATCTCATCGAGACTGAGCACGCCGCCGTTGGCGAGCTCGAAAACGCCCGGCTTGCCTTCACGCGAGGCGCCGGTAAAGGCGCCGGCGACATGACCGAACAATTCGCTGCCGAAAAGGTCCTTGGTAATCGCCCCGCAATTCATTGCGATGAACGGATCATTCGCCGTGCGCTGGCTGCCTGCATGGACAAGGCGTGCAAACAGCTCTTTTCCAACACCCGTCTCACCTTCGACCAATAGCGAAGCGGCACTGTTGGATTGAGCGACCCGACAGGCGACATCAATGGCGGCCCTCAACGCTTCGCTTTCGCCGACAATCATGGCGACAGCATCCCGAAGATGCTTGTTCATTTCCCGGTGGACCACCGCCACGCTTGGGACTGCCGGCACGGGGGGGAACACCAGCGCAGCGCCGCGAAGGTCCCCGTCAAGCTTGAGCGGCGTAATGTGGCAGGATCGCAGATGTGCCGGAAGCGCCCTCGCAAGGTCGGCGTCGGAGCCGGAGGACGGAAGGTTCATCAACCAGCGGCCACGGCCTGGCTCCATCGGGCCGTCCATCATCTCGGTGGCCTCGCCATCGGGCACGTTGTTGCAGAAGATGGCGCGGCCGCGATGGTCGACGATGACCAGCCCGTCTTTTCGGCGGTAGCTTGGAGCCGAAGCGATGAAGGCTTCGAGCAGACGTGTGCGCTGTTCCTGCTGCTGTTCGGCCAATGCCTTTTCGATCTGCCGGGCCGTGGCGGCAACGAGCGCGGTGTTGTGCGGCCGAAAGATAGGCGAATAGCCTGACAAGTCGACGACCCCGATGATCTTGCCATCCAGTGGGTCGCGGATCGGCGCGCCGGCGCAAGTCCAGGATTTGATCCCGGCGCAGAAATGCTCGGCCGCATGGACAAAAGTTGGCTCCCCGGTCCACAGCGCGGTGCCGATTCCGTTGGTTCCGACTGCGTCTTCGTTCCACTTACCGCCGATGCCGAGGTGGATATCCATGCCGTCATGCAGCGTCTTCTTGTCGCCGATGGCGTCGATCAGCACACCGTCGCTGTCGGCCAGAACCAGCATCGCGCCTGTCCCGTCCAGCAACTGGCCAAGGGAAGCGAATGACCGGCGCGCCGCCGAGAGCAATTCGGCATTGGCGCGGGTCAGATATTCGATCTCGTCGCGATCACTGCTCAGCGGCGCTTCAATACCTTGAGCGTTGATTCCGCCGGTCGCACTGCGATACCACGAATCATGAATGAGGGAGCGGACGTGGCTTGGGTGGACAGGATCGCGGGCACATTTGGGCTCGTCGGCCAGGAAGCTTTCCCAGGCGCGCATGGTGGCACGCTCGTCATAATCGATGTCGCCCAGAACCATTTGCCTGGCTGCCGCCGACGCACGTGCTGGAAGAGCATCGATCTTCATCTGATTGGGGCTTATCTGGCGTTTCATTCAGTCATCACAGAACCTTTGAGGCATGCCATTTCTGTATGCTGTCGCGTCGTACCCGGCGCGGATTGGACGTGCACACAGGCACGCCCGGGCGTCTGCACGGTCAGTTGATGCCGAGTTTCGCGACGATGTCGGCGGCAAGCTGTTCCTCGGTATAGGTGGCGGCGAGATGGGCCCCGTCTAATTCGGCGAGCGCCGCAGCGATGGATTCGTCGACGGGCGAGAAAAAGCCATTCTGCTTCGTCGCCAGGACGAAGATCTGGTCGCCACCTCGGTTACGGACATCGCCGATGTGATGAAGCTGGCGGCCCGAGTTCTGATCCTTCGAGATTACACGGCCGTTCATGGTGACCTGGATGGACGGCTTGGCTTCAGCCACGGGCGCCGTGCTGCCGCCGACATGGATGATAAGGCCTTCAGCTTTCGGCTGCTGGCGTGGCTTTCTCGAAGCCGAATAGCCACCGCCGCTGATCTGGTCGGCAAGGCGAACGATGGTCGAGCGGTTCTGCTCGATCAGTTTTTTGACCTGTACGTCCTCGCGCCGCGGGCCGTCCCGCTTAGAGAAAATCTCAACCATGAATCCTCCCAGATTCGCTCCGGCGTCGCCGTTGGTGCGGCTTATTTCTTGTTATGAGATGAACTCTATACCGCCTCTGTCAAGTTCGCCATTCCTTATCACATAGCGCCAAAATTCGGTTTGCTGGTAGCAGGCGGCTGCTACACGGGTTTTTCCGGTACGCGGGACGTTTTGAGAAAATGCCCGCGGGTCAGGCTGCCTTGTTCGTGAATTCCGAGGGTTTGCTGTCGAGTGCTTGTCTGTCGCGCAGATAGAGCGCGCACGTGGTGCGCAGCATGGAGGCAAAGTTCGGGATTTGGCCGTTGATCTCCAGCGCTTCGTCGTAAAGCGTTGAGAGGAATTTCGGCGCCGTCATCCCTTGCCCACGGGCGATCTCGTCCAACAGGGTCCAAAAAGTAGCTTCGAGTTGGATGCTCGTCGAATGGCCGCCTATTCGAACTGAGCGATTGATTAGCCGATAGCCTTCCGGATCCTGCCCGGCAAAGACCTGACACATGCGAAGACCTCCCTTTTGATGCCGCTGGGCGAAAGCATTCCAGCGCCTATTCGGCCCGATGATACCAAACCGAAGCGCATTTTCCACTGCATTTGCAGTGGCTGCAATCGGACCTGCTGCGCAGACCATCCTTCAGCCAATTGCTCGACGTGGTAACCGGCTGCCACCTCTTTTTGCGCCAATGGGCCACGTTGTTCGAAATCTGGCGGCAGACTGGAGGCTCCCTTTGGCGAAAGCAATTCATTCGATGATCCGGGTCGTGGACGAGCACCTGTCGGTCAGTTTCTACAAGAGCGCATTTAGACTCGATGTTGCGGACCGGCTGGATTTTGACACGTTCACTCTGGTTTATCTGCGCAATCCGGAAGCCGATTTCGAGCTTGAACTGACGATCAACAAGGGCAGGGAAGAGCCCTACGCGCTTGGCGACGGTTATGGCCACATGGCATTTTGCGTCGACGATATCGAGGCAGAGCACAAGCGCTTGGCGGCGGCAGGTTTCAATCCGCGAAGAATTGTTGAGTTCAACCACGAAGGTGGGCTGCTTGCGCGGTTCTTTTTCGTCGCCGACCCCGACGGCTACCAGATCGAAGTGCTGCAGCGCCACGGACGTTACCAATAGTGCGCTGCGACCGGATGTGGCAGTGCAATCTGACTTTGCTGTCGGCCAGTCTAACCGTCGAGAACCGTCTTAGCATTCGGTCGACGTGCATCACCGCCGAGGCCTGAGCGGCGAAGCTTCGTTCGAGCACAGCCATGGAAAACGAACGGCATGATCGTCGGCAGCCGCATAGGAGTGCGGCTGGTCGGTGAGGAGCGCGCGGCCTCCCCGGCTTGCAAGACTAATCGTTGCGGAGCCGACCGATCGTCCAGGACCACATCTCGAACATGGTTCGGCCGGAGGTCGCTGTCATCAGTTTCGCCTCGCTCCCTTGCGGGGTCTACCAAAGCGTTGCTGGTTTGCTCCGTTCGATCGTTTCGTCTGTGATTTTCTTCCGAAGTTTGGCCCAGCAAATCGGTGACGGAGAGCGAGAACGCGAAGGCCAGGCGGCGCAAGACTCCAACGCTTGGGTTTGCCTTTGCCTGTTCGATGGCCACAACGGTGCCCTTCGACAGACCCGCGCGCCTTGCAAGCGCATCAAGGCTCATATTCTGCAATCGCCGCAAATGCTGCTTCTGCAATCGCCGCAAATGCTGCACTTAACGAAAGCGCCGTTCCCGTACTGGCGGACATTAATCGTTCGCGGACAGAGCGCTGGATATCTTGATTGTTGGCCCGCCGCGATTGGATTGACCGAGGCAAAGTCAATTTCGTCCGACTGCATTCTTCTGCAGCTTCTCGAAAACAAACAGCTTGCCTTCGCGCACGCTGCCTTCAAGTGATCTCGCCTTTGCCAGATGTGCCGCAATCGCGCTGGCCAGCATGCAGCCCGTCCCGCGCATCGATACGGCAAGGCGCGGCATGTCAAAGCGGATTGGTTCTTGATCCAAGCGCAACAGAATATCGGTCGATCGGGGTCCCGCCGCGTGGCCGCCCTTGATCAGCAGGGCCTGCATCCCGACTGCCAGCAATTCCTGGCCTTGCCACACTGCGCCGCCTTCATCCACCGCTGGCTCTAAGCCAACAAGAAGCGCCAGCTCCATGAGATTGGGCGTGACGAGGCGGCAAAGGGGCATCAGGTCGCATTTCATGACGGCGATGGCCCTTGCGTCCAGCAGCGCCTGGCCTGACGTGGAGGCTAGCACCGGGTCGAGTATTGCCGGCACCCGCGGATTCTCGCGTAGCACAGCCACGATGGCAACGACGATCTCGGCCGTTGCGAGCATGCCGATCTTGATTGCCGCCACCTTGTTGGCCTGCAGCGCGGCGCGCATCTGATCGGCCACAAGATCGGGATGCGAAGGATGGATTTTCATCACGGCTTCGTGCGTCTGCACCGTCAGCGCTGTGACAGCCAGGCAGGTGCGGACGCCAATGGAAGAGATCGTCTCGATATCGCGTGCAATTCCAGCCCCACCGCTGGAGTCTGATCCGCCGACCACGAGCACATGCGGTTCTCGCCTCAGCGCCATGGCTTTGTCTTTTCGATCCATTCTCGCGTGCGCGCTTCGGGATCGGCATTCAACGTGATGTCGGTGACCACCGCCGCGGTGTCCGCACCAGCCGCGAAAACACCGTCGAGCCGGTCGGGGTTGAGGCCGCCAATGGCGACCAATGGGATCGGCGCCACCCGATGCTTCCACTCGCTGATCCGCTTGAGCCCTTGCGGCGCCCATTTCATCTGCTTCAGGATGGTGGGATAGATGGGGCCGAGCGCGATATAGTCGGGCTCGGCAGCGATGGCCGTTTCCAGTTCTAGATGATCGTGCGTGGAAAGCCCGAGCTTCAATCCAGCGTACTTAATCGCCAGCAGGTCGGCCGCAGCCAAATCCTCCTGGCCGAGATGGACGAAGTCGCAGCCTTCCTCAATTGCCGTGCGCCAATAGTCGTTGACGATCAGTTGGCAACCATGGACCGCGCAGACGCCGTTCGCGCGGCGGATTTCCGTCCGCAGCGTGGCCTCGTCCCTATCCTTGATGCGCAACTGAACCAGCTTGACGCCAAGCGGCACCAGGCGTTCGATCCAGGCGGCGCTGTCGACGATCAGGTAGAACGGATCGAGCTTCATGAAAAAACCGCCCTTCCGATCGTTGGCGTCGACGGCACGGCGACGTCGCGGGGCTCGAGCATTCCCGAGCTGAACGCTTCACGACCGGCCTCGACCGCCTTGCCGAACGCACGCGCCATGCCGACCGGATCGGCCGCCTTGGCGACCGCGGTGTTCAGGAGTACGGCGTCAAAGCCGAGCTCCATGACCGTTGCCGCGTGCGACGGCCGTCCGAGCCCCGCATCCACAATCAGCGGAACGCCTGGGAAATGTCCGCGCATCGAGCGCAGCGCCATGATGTTGACCGGTCCGAGGGCGGAACCGATCGGCGCGCACCACGGCATCAAGACCTTGCAGCCCGCCGCAAGCAGCCGCTCGGCAACGACAAGGTCGTCGGTGGTATAGGGGAATACAGCAAAACCGTCCTCACACAGGATGCGGGCGGCTTCGACCAGACCGAAAACATCCGGCTGCAGCGTGTCATGGTTGCCGATCACTTCGAGCTTGACCCAGTTCGTACCGAAGACTTCGCGCGCCATTTGTGCGGTCGTGACCGCTTCCTTGACGGAGTGGCAGCCAGCAGTGTTGGGCAGGATTCTGACACCAAGCGAGCGGATCAACGACCAGAATTCTTCGCCAGCCCTGCCGCCTGCCATTTCACGGCGCAACGAGACGGTCACCACCGCCGTGCCCGAAGCCCTGACTGCATAGGCAAGGATGGCCGGCGAAGGATATTGAGCCGTGCCAAGAAGCAGGCGCGACGGAAGCTCGGCTCCATAAAGCTCGATCATGGCCTAGCCGCCCTGCATGGGCGAGAGGATTTCAATCCGGTCGCCGTCGTTCAACTGGAATTCCGCCCGGTTGGCTTTGTGCACGAGGTCATTGTTGACGGCCGTCGCCAGCCAATCGCCCTCATAGTCAAGCGCGGCAAGCAGCGCCTCCAGCGTTGTGGCGGCAACCTCATGCGCTTCGCCGTTGACCATCAGTTTCATGAGCAAGCTCCTTGGTTCTGTCTTGAGTGAAAACCAGGTCGGCAGCCTGGCGCGCCATGGCGGGAGCCAGGAGAAAACCGTGACGATAGAGCCCGTTGATCGCGATGATTTCACCCTTGGTTTCGACGCGCGGCAAATTGTCGGGAAAGGCTGGGCGGACGCCGACACCGGTTTCAACGATCTCGGCCTCGCCAAAGGCCGGGTGGAGGGCATAGGCGGTACCCAGCAGTTCCATCATCGAACGCGCCGTAACCGGTCCGACGGACTGGCTTTCAATCATCGTCGCACCAATCATGAAACGGTGGTCGGTGCGCGGCACTGCGTACAGTGGAAAGCGCGGATGCAGCAGCCTGACGGGGCGCGACAGCGAGATATCAGGGGTACGCAGGATGAGCATTTCGCCGCGAACGCCACGCAACCTGTCATTTTGCGCTGCCATTCCCGTGCAATCGATCTGACGATCGAAACCAAAAACATGCTGGGCGTCGGCGCCGAAGCGGAACTCGACCCCCGTGGCCGCGAGCTTGTCATGAAGTGCTGCCATCGCCTGGCGCGGATCAAGATGGCCCTCATCGGGAAAGAGCAATCCGCGGCGGAAGCGGCCGGCTAAGTCGGGCTCCAGCAAGGCAATTTCATCTTCCTCGACGCGCCGATAGCCCGTCGTGCGGCTGGCGAACCGGTCGAGCTCGCCCGCATCGCGCGGCGCGGCCACGACGAGTGTTCCCCGTCGTGCTACCAAGCCGGACGTTGCGGCGTCCCACCAGTCGGCAGCGTCGCGTCCGAGATCCAGCACCGGCTGCTCGGCGCTTTCACGCTCGCACCACGGCGCCAACATGCCACCGGCGAACCACGACGCATTGCCCCCAAGGGCAGGCCTTGTCTCGGCAACGGTAACCGCCGCGCCGCGTGCGGCGAACTCGAAGGCGGCGGTGAGGCCGGCAACGCCCGCCCCTTTGACCAAGACCTTCATGATGGCTCACGTGGCTGAGGTATGAGCGGTGCGCCGGTCTCGTCCGCCGGCAGGTAGAGATCACCGCCCTCGCGGTATTTCGCCGCCATCGCCGCCATGCCCTCTTTCTGTGCCTCGGCGCGGATGTCGTGAGAGATACGCATCGAGCAGAATTTCGGTCCGCACATCGAGCAGAAATGCGCCAGCTTGTGCGCCTCCTTGGGCAAGGTCTGGTCGTGGAAGGACCGCGCGGTTTCCGGGTCGAGCGACAGGTTGAACTGGTCCTCCCAGCGGAACTCGAAGCGCGCGCGGGAAAGCGCATCATCCCTGACTTTCGCTGCCGGATGGCCCTTCGCCAGGTCGGCGGCGTGGGCGGCGATCTTGTAGGTGATCACGCCGATCTTGACGTCGTTGCGATCGGGAAGGCCGAGATGCTCCTTGGGCGTGACGTAGCAGAGCATGGCGGTGCCGAACCAGCCGATCATCGCGGCGCCAATGCCTGAGGTGATGTGGTCGTAGCCCGGCGCGATGTCGGTCGTCAGCGGTCCAAGCGTATAGAACGGCGCCTCGCCGCAGACGGAGAGTTGCTTGTCCATGTTCGCCTTGATTTTGTGCATCGGCACGTGGCCAGGGCCCTCGATCATCACCTGGCAATCCTTCGCCCAGGCGATCTGCGTCAGCTCGCCGAGCGTTTCCAGCTCGGCGAACTGCGCCGCGTCGTTGGCATCGGCGATCGAGCCTGGACGAAGGCCGTCGCCGAGCGAGAAGGAGACGTCGTAGGCTCTGGCGATGTCGCAGATCTCGGCGAAGTGCTCGTAGAGGAAGCTTTCCCGGTGATGGTGCAGACACCATTTGGCCATGATTGAGCCGCCACGCGAGACAATACCCGTCACCCGGTCAACGGTCAGCGGGATGTAATGCAGCCGCACGCCGGCGTGGATGGTGAAATAGTCGACGCCTTGCTCGGCCTGTTCGATCAGCGTGTCGCGGTAGACCTCCCAGGTCAGATCCTCGGCAATGCCGCCGACCTTTTCGAGCGCCTGGTAGAGCGGCACCGTGCCGATCGGCACCGGCGCGTTACGCACGATCCAGTCGCGGATGTTGTGGATGTTGCGGCCGGTCGACAGGTCCATCACCGTATCGGCGCCCCAGCGGATCGCCCACACCATCTTTTCGACCTCTTCCGCCATCGACGATGTGACGGCGGAGTTACCGATATTGGCGTTGATCTTGACCAGGAAATTGCGGCCGATGATCATTGGCTCGCTCTCGGGATGGTTGATGTTGGCGGGAATGATCGCCCGTCCGCGCGCCACCTCGTCACGGACGAATTCGGGCGTGACGAAATCGGGCAGTGTCGCGCCGAAAGCCTCGCCGTCGCGCTCAAGCTTGCCGTGCAGGATCTCGCGACCAAGGTTCTCGCGAATGGCGACGAACTCCATTTCGGGTGTGATGATGCCGGCGCGCGCATAGGCAAGCTGCGTCACCGCCTTGCCTGCTTTGGCTTTGAGCGGTCGGTGGCGGATGGGAAATTCCGGCGTCAGGCGTTCGCCCGTCGCGAATCCGTTGTCCTCCGGCCGGACATGGCGGCCGTCACAGCCCTCGACATCGCCGCGCGCCAAAATCCATTCGTGGCGAAGTCGGGCCAGGCCCTTTTCGATACTGGTCTCGACAGCCGGGTCGGTATAGGGGCCCGACGGATCGTAGACGGTAACGGGCGGCTCGCCGGCTGTCGGATGGACGGAGATTTCGCGCATCGGCACCCTGATCTGTGGGTGGAGAGCGCCCGGCTTGTGGATCTTACGCGAGGCGGGCAGCGGTCCCGTCGACACGGCGGGAGTAAGGGCATTCATCGTGAGGCTCCTTTGCTCATGCATTGGAGACCCAGTTCTGTGCCGGAAGGATGAAAAGACGCTTCTGTCGACCTGCCGAAACAGGACCTCGGGCGTGAACTCCCGCAAAGCGCTTGCACCGTCCCTACGCCAGTATGAACTGGATCAGGTTCAACGGGTCACTGCGCCGCGAAAGCCAGCAGTATCTCAGCCCCTTGCCGGGACTCCCCTGGTGAATGCCTCAGGTTGAACGGGCCGGCGCTATTTTGTCAAGCGCATTTGGCCCGCGTTGCGATCGGGGCAAAGCGCCGTCGACCGAAAAATAGCCCTGCATCGAGCCCTCCTATCACTCACGGATTTGCCCAAGAAGGACGCCTTTTCTGAATTTTTGAAGAGTAAAAGCCCGTTTGAGATCCATGGATGAGCGATTCTGCGGATGCGATTGCCGCCGGTTGCGATCGGGATCTATGAGAGACGTCAGAGCGCACACTCGAAGCGGGAATCAGAGGCCCCCACCGCCTTTTTTGTCCTTTCGCCAGCGGTTGCTTTCCGGTTAACGCGCGTCCGCATCAATTGCCAATCAACGCGCTTTCATGCTTGCTGGGCCTATGTCTCGTCCTCGCTTGCTGCCCGATAAGAGTTTCCCAAGCTATGCGTATCTGCCCGGCAAATATCCGCATCCGGTGCGTGATCCATTGGGCCACAGTTACCGAACAGATCCGGTGACCGTCGCCGTTGGCGAAGAGCTGGAATCAGATGTGTTTCGGTGGGGGATCGACCTTTTCAACCACGGCTACTACTGGGAAGCCCATGAGGCTTGGGAGGCTCTTTGGCACGCCGCCAAACAAAGCGCTCAACATCGTTTGTTCTTCAAGGGACTGATCCTGTTGGCCGCTGCCGGGGTGAAAATCCGCGAGGGAAAACGCGGCGCTGTGGCGCGCCATGCGGGGAGGGCTGCAGCACTTTTTCGTCAGATCGCGAGGGTCCCGAATGGCCCATTTGAGACGGCACTCGGGACCACACTTGCCGCGCTCGCTGAACACGCCGAAGCGGCCGTAGCTTCCCCTCTTGTTCTACGGAAGCCAAAGCCAGGCCAGCCTGAGCCTGTTTTCGATTTCATACTTGCACCAAATCCGAGAGCGTCTGATCGGCAACCCTAGTGCCGTCCGACCGGCTTTAGCGAGAAGGGGTCTTTGAAAGCTGCTCACACTGCTTGCGGCGTAAACAACAAGAATGGGGTGCGGCTTCGTAAGCAGGACGAGGTGCCAAGCCTTTTTGTTCCCATGGCCCTGGCGGTCAAATTGTTCCTCGGCTCGCAGAGGACGCGACGGCGGTTAAGCGTACGATGGAATAGGTCACATGGTCCAAAAATCTCTCCCCGATGGTTGATTTTGGACTAACGGCTGCGTCGTTTTGATTCAGGATAGGCCGAACTTGGATGTCCTTTTCGGGGAGGAGGCGTGTGATGCGACCTTGCTTTCATGCGCCGCTAGCGGCTTGTTCAATCCACTTTGTTAACGCACCTGATCGCGTACCAAGAACTCGTGCTCATCCAGTTGGCGCGCCTTGGTCGCCGCCGAACGTGAGGGAAGTGCTGGCGCAAACCAACCTCGACTGCCAATCATTGGCGTTCGCCTTGGAGAGAGTGAGGACGCTTGCAGATCTTTGACAGGATCAATTCACTGATAGACTTAGACGATTGCCGGGCCGCGATCGAAGAAGGGCGCGCCTTGCTGCTTCAATTCGAACAAAGGTCTTAGGCGAGCCGCCGCAGGCGAGAGCCCGTGGGCTGTACCCATAGCTGCAGCCCGCCCCCATCAGACAATTTCACGAGTTTGGAAGCAGGGCGGGCGTTTCGACATTTCACGTCGGAGAGGGGCATTCGTCAGGTCTCCCTTGGTTGTTTCGATACCATCAGGATGTCCAATACCAACGGAAATACCATCCCCCGGCCTCGTTGGACCAAATGCGCCCTAAGCGCTTCCTGTCCCGCTTAATTGCGCAATACGATCGCAAAAGATCAACAATTCCAGTCGCTTGCAGAAACTGCAGCGTAGAAGATTCGGCGAAAGGGAGTGTCGGGAGAAGAAGGGATGGTGCCCAGAGGCGGAATCCAAGTGAGGAAAGTATGCCTGTGCTTTCAGTATGTTGCCACCCACGTAGCCTGCGAACAACCAACAGAAATACCAACAATATATTTCTGTGGATTACTTTCATTCCTCCCGGAATGCCCGACTGATTTGGTCCGACAGCGGCTTCACAAAATAGGAAAGCGCCGTACGCTCGCCCGTCTGGACCATCGCTTCGGCCGGCATGCCGGGCACGAGCGTCAGGTCCTTGAGCTTCGTCAGTTCCGCATGCGGAACCGACAGACGCACCAGGTAATACGAAATGCCGTTTTTTTCGTCCGTCGCCAGATCGGCTGCGATCCGGCTGACATATCCGTTCAATTCCGGCGTGGTTCTCAGATTGAAGGCTGACATCCGCAGCACGGCCTTGTGACCAAGCTGGATTTGGTCGATGTCCTTCGGGGTGATTCGTACTTCAAGCGCAAGATCGTCGCCTTCCGGCACGATTAGCATGATCGGATCGGCGGGCGTAATCACTCCGCCGACCGTATGAACTGCGAGTTGTTGAATGGTGCCTGACTGCGGCGCGACGATATCGATCCGTCGCAGTTCCTGTTCAGCCGCCACCTTGCGCTCACCATACTCCCCGACCTGCGCCTGAACCTCTCTGAGCTCCTGGCCGACTTCGGTCTTGAAATCCTGATCGATCTGCGGGATCTGCAGGCGCGTTTCGGCTATGCGGGCTGCCGCCTGTGCCTGATCTGCGATCTTCTCACCGCGTTCGCCACCGAAAGTGGCAACCTGGATCTTCAAGCTGTTCAACCGTTGGTCCGAGACAATGCCTTGGTCGCGCAGCCCACTCAGAACAGCAATTTCCTTTTGGAGAACCTCGATCCTTTTTTCACAGGCAATTTCCTGCGCCTTGAATCCTTCGATCTCGTGGTGATATTGAGTAATGTGTTCCGCCAGTTGCGCCTGCTTTCCGTCGCGGGATTGTCTGCGGAATTCGAACAGCAGCGTCTCGCTATGTATTGCCGAAGCTACGTCCGGAACATCTCTTCGGGCGAGCAGCCAGTCCGGGAAGGCGATCTCCGCGAGATCGTCACGCTCAGCATCGAGTCGTGCCTGGTAGGCGGCGAGCTCATCGAGCCGCTTGGTGACTATGGCGAGATTAGCGCGCGTCTGGGTGGCATCGAGCCGCATGAGGATGTCGCCGGCTTTTACTTTATCGCCTTCGCGCACCAGGATTTCTCCCACCACCCCGCCGGTCGGGTGCTGCACCTTCTTGACATAGGAATCGACGACAAAGTGTCCGGACGCGACAACCGCACCGGAGAGATTCGTG
>NZ_JAMYMV010000081.1:0-24636 GCF_040318715.1 Mesorhizobium sp. M1050
GGACGTGAATGCCAGCGACGCCATACAGCTGTGGGTCATGGGCGGCTATGGTTCCGATGACAATCTCTCGGATCCGACCTGGGCCATTCCGGCTGGCGGTCGCGGCTTCTTCAAGCAGTGGGGCGGCAACTGGGCGATCTGGGGCGGTGGCACCTACAAGTTCAACGAGAAGACCTCGTTCAACACCCAGATTTCGTATGACGAGGACCAGAACCTCGGCGTGGCGGCGAACATCGCCTACGACGTCGTTCCTGGTCTCACGGTCACGGCCGAAGTCGACTACGTCAATGAAGGCGACTCCAACTGGACTGGCATTCCGGCCGGTGAGGATAGCGCCATTGGCGGCATCCTCCGCTTCCAGCGCTCGTTCTAAGGGCTGGTTCCTTACAGGTGAAATCCAGCCCGGGCGCTTCAACGCCCGGGCTGTTTTTGTTTCGTGACTGGACTTGGTCAGGAAGAAGGAAAAGGGGGAATCGGTAGCTGAAAAGGTCTGAAGGTGATTTCGTGGGATCCCCCTCGGGTGGATGAAATCGACCGTCCGACTTAAAACTCTTGAAAGGACGTCTCCGAGCGGCTAGGTCTGGACCTAATCCACTGGGGGGCGTGGCTCACAATGACAAACGAAGCTATTCAAGAGGGTATTCCCTCTGATCATTTTGCGGTATTCTCTTCTCAAAATTCGAAGTTTAAATACACGTACAACAAGATAAGAGAAGTAAAATCGCATAGGGTTGGAGATCTTTTTTCAGCATATCGGGATATATTGTGGGATGATGGGCGGCATAAGTATAATGTCAGCTCGTTCATCGGCGAAATAGATGAGATTCTCCTTGGGGAGCGTTTCAGCGCCTTTGACCAGAGTACCCTGGACAACCTTATCGGCACCTTGCGCCAGCGCGGCAACAGCAACGCAACCATCAATCGAAAGATGGCTGCTCTCAGCAAACTGCTGCGCAAGGCTCATAAAATGGGAGATATCCACAGCCTGCCCGAGTTCCGCCGCCAGAAGGAGCGGGCGGGGCGGATTCGTTTCCTCGAGAGAGACGAAGAGGCCAGGCTGTTCGCCGCCATCAAGAGCCGCAGCGAGGACGCTTATAGGCTTTCCGTCTTCCTGGTCGATAGCGGATGCCGTCTCGGTGAGGCGCTCGGGCTGATCTGGAATGACATTCAGGAGCATCGCGTCAGTTTCTGGATCACCAAATCCGGTCGCAGCCGCACCATTCCGATGACCGAGCGGGTCAAGGAGGTCATCAAGCTGCCGCCCGCCGAAGGCCGCCGGCCCAAGGGACCGTTCACCAAGCTCAGCCAGGCACAGTTCCGTGCCATCTGGAACGATGCAAAGGCCGAAGTCGGCCTCGGCGCCGACGACCAGGTGGTGCCGCACATATTGCGCCACACCTGCGCCTCGCGTCTTGTCCAGGGCGGCATCGACATCAGGCGCGTGCAAATGTGGCTAGGCCACCAGACGCTGTCGATGACCATGCGCTACGCGCATCTGGCCACCAACGATCTCGACGGCTGTGTCATCGTGCTGGAAACGCCTCGATCGGCCCAGCCGGCCGGCAACTGCGCGCAAGGCTCCGTGTTTTCATCGCCTGTGACGGTGCCTTCGTCGCCGACCGCAGCGCGGAAACCAAGGGGCGAAGCCGCTGCGGCAAAGGAATTGCCGAAAGCGCCCAGGAAAAGTGCAAAAGCCAAATAGCGACTGGAAGAGCAAGTCTATACTATAGTAGTTTTGGCGGGACGCTGTTTCTTCTTGGACTTTATTCAGGGCTATTCTGCTGTTCGGCCCGGTCGAGAAAAGCTGCAATGTCGTCGGGCAGGCTGCTGGTCTCGAGGAATGGTGCATGGCCCTGACCCGCGACGGTTATCGCTTCCATCTTGGAATGGCGCTCTCTCATCCGTTGCAGCGTGTCTGTGGACAGCAACTTCGAATTGGCGCCGCGTATGGTGAGCAGAGGAATCGCGGCCAACGCCTCGAATTGCGGCCATAGATCAGGCAGCGGCTGCGTCAGGTCGAGACTGGCAACTGTGTCGACCAGCTTCGGGTCGAAATCCGGCACCAGGCCACCGTCCGTTTCGCGGTAGAGGGCCCATACCATCCGATCCCAATCCGCCCCGGCAAGGGCAGGGAAGTCCTTGCCATGCACGCTGCGCTGGGCGGCAGTCGCCTGTGCGCGGGTTTTCGGTGTCCGCTCGCGCTCGAGATAAGACTGGATATGGGCAAGCCCATTCGCCTCGATCACCGGGCCGATGTCGTTGAAAACAATGGCTTTCAGCGTAGCCGGCCGCATCATCCCAAGCACATGGATGATCAACCCGCCGCGCGACGTGCCGATGAAGGCCCCCTCATTGACGCCGAGCGCCGCCAGCCCGGCAAGGATGTCGCCAGCCTCGACGCCGACATTGTAGTTTTTGAAGTCGGGATCGTAGGCGGATTCCCCGCGCCCGCGATAGTCGAAAGCGATGACTTTGCGCGGTTGCTTCGCGCTGCCTGAAAGGTAGAGCGCGAGCTCATGGAAGTCGCGCGCGTTGCGGGTGAGCCCGGGTAGGCAAACGACCGGCCAACCGGTGGCATTTGCCTCGCCATAAATCCGGGCGTGAAGCTTGAGCCCATCCGTTGAGGCATAGAAAAAATCGGAAAAGCCTTCGTGGTTTGGCATGCGGATTCCTCCGTCGTGTAGATCGTCTGCGACTGCTACAGGCGGCGGCACGGACGGTCAAATTGAAGGAAGTAGCGCGGGAAATTTTGAAATTTGGCGGGACAGCACCCCCTCTGGCCTGCCGGCCATCTCCCCCGCAAGGAGGAAGATTGGCAGCGTCGGCGCTCAGCCCATCCTGTGGTGTTGGAGATTGGCAAAGGCCGGCGTGACATTCGATCTCCCCACTTGCAGGGGAGATGCCCGGTAGGGCAGAGGGGGACGTGAAGGGACTCGACTCAAAGATGTAGAGCGCTGGGCAAATACCGCAACAAGAAGGCGGTCACACCTATCATGCCTCAATTCCGCCCGTTCACCAGGTCTCCAACAATGTCGTATTTGCCCGAAATACGCATCTTGTAGACCTCGTAATTCTCCATCACGCGCTGCACGTAACTTCTTGTTTCTGTGTAGGGAATCCGCTCGATCCAGTCGACGACCGCATCGATGTCCTTACCGCGCGGGTCGCCGTATCGGGCCACCCACTGGCTGGCCCGGTTTGGGCCGGCATTGTAGCCGGCGAAAGTCAGTACGTAGGAGCCGTTGAAGCGTTCGAGCTGCTCGCCGAGGAACGCGGCGCCCAGCGTCGCATTATAGCCGGCGTCGGTGGTCAGCCGCATCTGCGAAAACTGCAATCCGGCCTTCTTCGCCAATTGCTTGGCGGTTCCCGGCATCAGCTGCAGCAGCCCGCGCGCGCCTGCGCTCGACACGGCGCCGATATTGAACTCGCTTTCCTGGCGCGCAATCGCATAGGCCAGCGCCTTGCCCGAGCCGGAAATGTCGGCCGAATCGGGAATGACGCCGAGCGGATGCGACAGCGCGCCGACATCGATGCCACGCGCGCCGGCGATCTTGCCGATTTTCAGCGCCATGAAATGGTTGCCTTGCTTTTCCGCAAGCACAGCCAGCAGTGCCAGTTCGCCCGGACTGGTCAACTGCCCGGCAAGGTCGCGATAGAGCGTCTCGGCGTAGCGGTCGTAGCCTGCTTCTTGCAGCCGCTTGATGGCGCTGACCGCCTCGCGGCCGGCAAAAGTCTGCCGGTCGGCGGCACTTGGCGAGGGATAGACGATGTTCAGCGCCTGCCGGCCGACACGTTCGGCGGCAAGCTGGCCGTAAAATGTCGTTCCATAGGCAGCGGCGCGTGCAAAATAGTCCTTGGCGTTGCCCGGGCCACCGACTTCCGCCGCACGGCCGAGCCAGTAATAGGCACGCGACAGCGTCATTGGCCCCTGCGCTAGGTCGGCGATGAGCTCGAAATGCGTTGCCGCGAGCTTGGGGTCGTTCAGGCCACGCAGCGCGTACCAGCCGGCATGGAATTCGGCGTCCGCCGCATTGGTGGCACTTTCGGCGGCGTGGCTTGCGACGATCCGGTAGGCCGTCTTCATGTCGCCCTGGTCGACCAGTTCGCGCGACAACACGCGGCGCTCGACCCACCAGGCATCAGGATCGACCAGTGCATCGCGATCGGTCGGTGCCTGCGTAACAATGGCTGCGGCGCCGGCAAAATCCTGTTGCTTGCGCCGATATTCGGCTTGCGCGAACAAATAGCCGGCCGAACGTTGTGCCGCCGGCACCGCCTTCAGCAGTTTGGCAGCGCTCTTGTCCCCTTTACCGACCGCTGCCCAGGCGTCCGCAAGCTGGCGCGCGCCGGCGAGATCGGCGATACGCAGTGCGGAATTTGCGCGGTCGGCATAGAACATGCGCTCCATGCGAAAACGGTGATCGGCAGCCGGGATCAAGCTGCCGAACTCCTTGATCAGCGCCGTCTCATCCTTGGCCTCCAGGATCGCGGTGCGCCAGAACGGCGACAGCACCGAACGCGCCGCCTTGACGTTGCCCGATGCCACATAGGCGCGGACAAGCGCCATCACGCCTTCGAATGTCTGCGGCTGGCTGCCGTCGAATGCCGCAATGATGACGTCTGGGGCAGGGTTCTCGCGATAAAGTGCGCGCTCGCTGTTCTTGCGCAGCGCGACGGTGCCCGGCCAGTTGGGCAGCATCTTCGCCGCGGCGGCTATGTCGCCGCTCGGAACCTTGTCGCCGCCATAAAGCGCGATCGCCCAGGCAAGGATGTGCTGGTCGAGCGAATGGGCGGGAAGGGCATCGCGTACCGCACGGGCGCTGGTACTGTCGCCAGCCGCTAGCGCATCCAGCCCGCTCTTCAAAAGGGCGACGCCGGGCGAGGTATCTTCTTGCGCTTTGTCCCGCAGACCGGGCATCGGAATGGCCGAGCTTGGCAACGGAATGGCCGAAGTGAGCTGTACATCGACGCTACCGCCGATCGCCATGCCCGGCATCAGCGCGAGCGTGGCGCCAAGCAGCGCGAAGAGGTGAGGCCGGCTGGCCAGCATGATCTTTACGTCTTTCCCTGTCCTGGCATTCTACCAGGAGGCCGAGAAGGTTCGAAGCCTAAACTTAGGTCGTGAAGAGCTCGTAAACAAAGAGTTAGCGAGGTCGTTCGAATTGCGCTGCTGGCACCATGGCAATGCTTGCCGCGCAACAATGTCGAGACTATGGTGCGCCGCTTCGCTTTCGGCTAGAAGGCGCGCACGACAAAACACCGATGCATGTCGCCCAAGAACTGGATACCGGTTTTGGGACGATGGCCTGCATAAACAATGAAGTCCCAAGGAGTTGGACGATATGCTGAGAGGCTCGCTTACTGCGCTCGTGACACCGTTCGAAAAGAGCGGGCGTTTCGACGAGAAAGCCTTTCGCGCGTTCGTCGAATGGCAACTCGCCGAGGGCACGGCGGGACTGGTTCCCGTGGGCACGACCGGCGAGTCGCCGACGCTGTCGCATGACGAGCATCGCCAGGTCGTCAAGGTGTGCATCGAGGTTGCCAAGGGACGCGTTCCGGTCGTCGCCGGCGCCGGTTCCAACAATACCGAGGAAGCCGTCGGCCTGGTACAATATGCCGAGAAGGCCGGCGCCGATGCCGCTCTGGTCGTCACGCCCTATTACAACAGGCCGACACAACGCGGCCTGTACGAGCACTTCGCGGCTGTCGCCAGGGCGACCAAGCTGCCGATCATCATCTACAACATCCCGCCGCGCTCGGTGATCGACATGATGCCGGAGACGATGGGCCGGCTCGCGCACGACTTCAAGAACATCGTCGGCGTCAAGGATGCGACCGGCAAGGTCGAACGGGTCTCCGAGCAGCGCGCGACATGTGGCAAGGACTTCATCCAGCTTTCGGGCGAGGACGCTTCGGCGCTTGGTTTCAATGCACATGGCGGCGTCGGCTGCATCTCGGTGACCTCGAACGTCGCGCCGCGGCTGTGTGCCGAATTCCAGGAGGCGACCCTGTCCGGCGACAGCGCGAAGGCACTGGAACTACAGGACCGTTTGCTGCCGCTGCACAAGGCGATCTTCGTCGAGCCTGGCGTTTCCGGCGCGAAATATGCGCTGTCTCAACTGGGCAAGGTCGAGAATGTGCTGCGCTCTCCGCTGGTCACGATCGAACAATCGACCGCAGAGAAGATCGATGCGGCGATGAAGCACGCCGGCTTGATTAATTAGCGATGAGGCGCCACCTCTCCACATCATGAATCAAGTCAGAAAAGCCGATCCCAACAACAAGACTGTTTCGGAAAACCGCAAGGCGCGGTTTTCCTACGAGGTGCTCGACACGGTCGAGGCCGGTCTGGTGCTGACCGGCACCGAGGTCAAGTCGCTGCGCCAGGGCCAGGCCAACATCCAGGACAGCTATGCCTCGGTCGAAGGCGGCGAGATCTGGCTGATCAACTCGTATTTGCCGGAATATCTGCAGGCCAACCGGTTCAACCACGAGCCGCGCCGGCGCCGCAAGCTGCTGCTCAACAAGCGCGAGATGGCGAAACTGGCGCAAAGCGTCGACCGCGAAGGCATGACACTGGTGCCGCTGAAAATCTATTTCAACGATCAGGGCCGCGCAAAGCTGCTGCTCGCGGTCGGTCGCGGCAAGAAGTTGCACGACAAGCGCGAATCCGAGAAGCAGCGCGACTGGTCGCGCGAGAAGGGTCGGCTCTTGAAAGAGCGTGGGTAGGTAAAACAGCGCGGGTAGGCTGGGGCCATTCGTTTGAAGAACCGGATTGTCCTCGTGGGTTTGGCCAGCCTTGCCGTGATATGTTTGGTCGCAGCGGGCGGCTATTTCTATTTCAGATCATTCTCGCCGGACCGCGATAGATATCCGGTCAGGGGCATCGACGTCTCCCATCATCAGGGCAGGATCGACTGGCGGCGCGTTGCCGCCGACGATGTCGCCTTTGCCGTCATCAAGGCGACGGAAGGCGGTGACCACATCGACGATGCCTTCGCGAGGAATCTGGAAGAGGCCCGCGCCGCCGGTCTGGCTGTCGGCGCCTATCATTTCTTCACCTTCTGCCGGCCAGGTGCCGACCAGGCGAAGAATTTCATCTCGGTGGTACCACGCGATCGGCCCTTGCTGCCGCCGGTCGTCGACATCGAGTTCGGCGGCAACTGTCCGCAGCGGCCAACGCCGGAGCAACTTAGCGCCGAACTGGCGGCGTTCCTCTCGCCTGTCGAGGCGGCGTTCGGCAAGCCGGCAATCATCTATCTGACCGACGAGGCCGCGCGGACCTATGCCGGGCGCATCACTGCGCGCCCGCTTTGGCTTCGCTCATTGCTTCAGGAGCCGGACCGTGACGACTGGGTCTTCTGGCAATACCACAACAAGGGTCGCGTCGACGGCGTCGAAGGCGATGTCGACCTGAATGTGCTGCAGGGTGGGCCAGCGGTGTTGAACGTGCTGTCTGCGCCGCTGCGCTGACAGTCTGCCGACGCGAGACTCTATTCCCGCAGAACATCCGCTACGTCCGCAGGAATGTCGCTATCTGGCTGAAAACACCAACGAACATCGCCTCGGTCAGCACGCCGGTATTGGTGTTGTAGCGTGAGCAGTGATAGCTCGAAAACAGCGTGATGTTCCCGGCCGGCAGTTGTCCGCCATGCTTGAACGGATAGGCGGCGACACGCCTACCCAGTGCCCGCACGGTCGACTGGTGCGCGATCGATCCCAGCGACAGTATGGCGCGCAGGTTGGGGAACCGGGCAATTGTCGGCACCAGGAACGTCCGGCATGTGGCGATTTCGGCGCCCGCCGGTTTGTTCTCCGGCGGGACGCAGCGCACCGCATTGGTGATCGCCGTGCCGACCAGTTCCAGTCCGTCATCCGGCCGAGCCTTGAACTCGCCGCGTGCAAAGCCGTGCAAAATCAGGGTCGAGTAGAGCAGGTCGCCGGCAAAGTCGCCGGTGAAAGGGCGTCCGGTACGGTTGGCACCGCGCAAGCCAGGCGCCAGTCCGACGATAAGCAACCGAACCGTGGCATCGCCTTCCGGCGGCAGGAAAGTCGGCACCGGCGCATTGAACCAGGACGGTTCGCGCTGCCGCCACTCGGCGATGAAATCATGCAGCCGTGGGCAGAGCGGGCAATCGCGATCGGGTTCGGATGCGGAACGGGCGGTCAAAGCGACCGGCCTCAATAGTCGTCCTCGTCGACTTCGGCCGGCTCTGGCCGGCGCACCGGCCGCTCGGACGGATCGCGGCCAACCTCGTTCTTCAGTGTCGTCAGGTCGATGAAATGGTCGGCCTGGCGACGCAGATCGTCGGAAATCATCGGCGGCTGAGAGGCCATGGTCGAGACGATCGACACCTTGCGGCCACGCCGCTGCAGCGCCTCGACCAGTGTGCGGAAATCGCCGTCGCCGGAAAAGATGACGTAGTGGTCGACGACATCGGCGAGTTCCAGCGCATCGACCGTGAGCTCTATGTCCATATTGCCCTTGATCTTGCGGCGGCCCGTCGAGTCGGTAAATTCCTTGGCCGGCTTGGTAACCACCTTGAAGCCGTTATAGTCGAGCCAGTCGATCAGCGGACGGATCGAGGAGTATTCCTGATCCTCGACCAGCGCCGTGTAATAATAGGCGCGCAGCAGATAACCACGCTTCTGGAAGCTCGCCAGAAGCTTGCGATAGTCGATGTCGAAGCCTAGCGCGCGCGACGTCGCATAGAGATTGGCGCCGTCGATGAATAGGGCGATTTTTTCACGAGGGTCGAACATGGAAAATTATTCCTTCTCGAAATAAATGGCCGTCTTAACGAAATGCGATAGCGACGTTCGGTCAGGCTCATAATAAACCGGCTGACCTCTATGCCATCCGAGATAGCGCCAGTTTCGCGGCAATCCAAGGGCGTGTCGCAGCACAGCAAGCAATTGTGATCGGAACACCGAACGCATACGTACAGGCTGATTTTGCGGAATCGGGTGTTTGACCCAGAGAATGAGCGCCCTGCAGTCCCGCCATTGCCATGATGCTTGTATTTTGGCGGCGTTCGGGTTATGGACCGCGCCTGTTTTCCATCAAATCCATCGCATGAAAGGGGCATCCATGGCCCGCGTAACCGTTGAAGATTGCATCGACAAGGTCGACAACCGCTTCGAGCTGGTGCTGTTGGCCGGCCACCGCGCCCGGCAGATCAGCCAGGGCGCACCGATCACCGTGCCGCGTGACAACGACAAGAACCCGGTCGTAGCGCTGCGCGAGATCGCCGACGAGACCCTGTCGCCCGACGACCTCAAGGAAGATCTGATCCATTCGCTGCAGAAGCATGTCGAGGTCGACGAGCCCGAAGCTGATGGCGAGGCGATTGCCGATCAGACCGGCGCCGCTGTCGCGGCCACCGACGCCGACGACACCGAGGAGAACATCACCTTCGATCGCATGACCGAGGAAGATCTTCTGGCCGGCATCGAGGGCCTGGTACCGCCGGAAAAGAGTGACGACTACTAAGCGAGCGCTCTGGACCTGCCTGGAATACGTTTCCGGCACTTCCGTCCAGTCAGTTTCGTGGCTATCTATGAGGTGCGCCGTACGCTAGTGCGGCGCATCAATCATTTCACCGCTGCGAGATCCCGCCCATGATGCGTCAGTATGAGCTTGTCGAGCGCGTCCAGCGCTACAAGCCTGACGTCAACGAGGCGTTGCTCAACAAGGCCTATGTCTATGCCATGCAGAAGCATGGCCATCAGAAACGCGCTTCCGGCGATCCCTATTTCTCGCATCCACTCGAAGTCGCCGCCATCCTCACCGAAATGCATATGGACGAGGCGACGATCGCGGTCGCCCTGCTGCACGACACGATTGAGGACACCACGGCGACACGGGCCGAGATCGATGAGCTGTTCGGGCCCGAAATGGGCAAGCTGGTCGAGGGACTGACCAAGCTGAAGAAGCTCGACCTCGTGTCGAAGAAGGCCGAGCAGGCGGAAAACCTGCGCAAGCTTCTGCTGGCGATTTCGGAAGATGTCCGCGTGCTTCTGGTCAAGCTCGCCGACCGCCTGCACAACATGCGAACCCTCGACCATATGCCGGAGGCCAAGCGCCTGCGCATCGCCGAGGAGACGATGGACATCTATGCGCCGCTGGCCGGCCGCATGGGCATGCAAGGCATGCGCGAAGAGCTCGAGGAGATCGCCTTCCGCTTCATCAATCCGGAGGCCCATCGCGCCGTCACTGCCCGGCTCGCCGAAATCTTCGAGCGCAATAAGGGTGTGCTGTCCGAGATCGAAAAGGCGCTGTCAGGGCTGTTCGAGAAGCATGCGATCAATGCCAGCGTGAAAAGCCGTCAGAAGAAGCCGTGGTCTGTGTTCCGCAAGATGGAGGCCAAGGCGCTGTCCTTCGAGCAGCTGTCAGACATTTTCGGCTTCCGCGTCGTCGTCGACACCATCGAGGACTGCTACCGGGCGCTTGGCGCCATTCACACGACATGGTCGATGGTGCCGGGCCGCTTCAAGGATTACATTTCGACACCGAAGCAGAATGATTACCGATCGATCCACACCACGATCGTCGGGCCTTCGCGTCAGCGCGTCGAGCTGCAGATCCGCACCCGAGAGATGAACAAGATTGCCGAATACGGCGTTGCGGCCCATTCGATCTACAAGGATACCGGCGGCAAGACGAACGGTGCCGCCCATGCGATCTCGAAAGAGACCAACGCATACGCCTGGCTGCGGCGCACCATCGAGCAGCTTGCCGAGGGTGACAATCCCGAGGATTTCCTCGAAAACACCAAGCTGGAGCTGTTCCAGGACCAGGTATTTTGCTTCACCCCGAAAGGCATGCTGATTGCGCTGCCGCGCGGCGCGACACCGATCGACTTTGCCTATGCGGTGCATACCGATGTGGGTGACACGTGCGTCGGCGCCAAGGTCAACGGGCGCATCATGCCGCTGATGACAGAACTGAAGAACGGCGACGAGGTCGAGATCATCCGCTCCAAGGCACAGGTGCCGCCGGCGGCGTGGGAATCGGTCGTCGTCACCGGCAAGGCGCGCTCGGCCATCCGCCGCGCCACCAAGAACGCCATCCGCAAGCAATATTCAGGTCTCGGCATCCGCATCCTGGAACGCGCCTTCGAGCGCGCCGGCAAGACTTTCACCAAGGAGAGCCTGAAGCAGGTGCTGCACCGGTTGGCGCGCAAGGACATCGAGGATGTGCTGGCCTCAGTTGGGCGTGGCGAGCTTGCCTCCGCCGACGTCATGAAGGCAGTATTCCCCGACTACAAGGACGAGCGCATCACCACGGCTGCACCCAAGCCCCGCGAGGAGGGCTGGTCGAAGATCCGCAATGCCGCCGGCATGCTGTTCCAGATTCCGGGCCGCGCCGCGCGCAAGGACAAGGACCAGCCACGTGATGGCGCCGTGCCGATCCGCGGCGTGCGCGGCGACCTGCCGGTGCGTTTCGCGCCGGAAGGCGCGGTCCCTGGCGACCGCATCGTCGGCATCGTCCAGCCGGGCACCGGCATCACCATCTATCCGATCCAGTCGCCGGCGCTGCAGGCTTTCGACGATCAGCCAGAACGCTGGATCGACGTGCGCTGGGACATTGACGAGCGCACCAAGGAACGCTTTCCGGCGCGCGTCTCGGTCACCGCCATCAATGCACCGGGTTCGCTCGCCGATATCGCCCAGGTGGTGGCATCGAACGACGCCAACATCCACACGCTGTCGATGGTGCGTACCGCGCCCGACTTCACCGAGATGCTGATTGATCTCGAGGTCTGGGATCTGAAGCATCTCAACCGGCTGCTGTCGCAGCTCAAGGATAATACGAGCGTCAGCGACGCACGGCGTGTGAACGGGTGAATAGTGAATAGTGAATAGTGAATAGTGAATAGTGAATAGTGAATAGTAAATAGTAAATAGTAAATAGTAAATAGTAAATAGTAAATAGTAAATAGTAAAGTAAGGTGCTCACTGCCATTCACCATTCACCATTCACCGCATGGAGCAAACAATGAACACTGATGAAGTGCTGGACATTTTCCGCGAGGCCGGTGCTGTTCTGGAAGGGCATTTCATTTTGACCTCGGGCCTGCGCAGTCCGGTCTTCCTGCAGAAGGCGCGCGTGTTCATGCATGCCGACAAGACCGAACGGCTGTGCACGGCGTTGGCCGAGAAGATCCGCGCTGGCGTGCCCGGCGAGATCGACTACGTCGTCGGCCCGGCAATCGGCGGGCTGATCCCGGCGTACGAGACTTCGCGCCATCTCGGCGTGCCGGCGATCTGGGTCGAGCGGGAAGGGGGCGAGTTCCGCCTGCGCCGCTTCGAGATCACCAAGGGCGCGCGCGTCGTCATCGTCGAGGACATCGTCACCACCGGCCTGTCGATCCGTGAGACCATCGCGTGCCTGCGCGAGCTTGGCGCCGAAGTGGTTGCCGCGGCCTGCATCATCGACCGTTCGGCCGGCAAGACGGATGTCGGCGTGCCGCTGATCGCACTCGCCGAATATGAGGTTCCGGCCTATCCGGCCGACCGGCTGCCGCCGGAGCTAGCCGCCATCCCGGCGATCAAGCCCGGCAGCCGCAACATCTGACCATCCATGTCGCCCAAAAGTGTGCAGCGGTTTTGGGGCAACGAGATGCATGAACGCAAATTGGATATGATAGCCGGCATCGATCATTTCGTGTTGACGGTCGCTTCGCTGGAAGTGACCTGTGACTTTTATCAGCGCGTGCTGGGCTTTGAACGCATCGATACGCCGGGCCGGCCGACAGCACTGGCTTTCGGCACCCAGAAGATCAATGTGCATGAGGTTAGCCGCACCTTCGAGCCGAAAGCCAAGGCGCCGACGCCGGGCTCGGGCGACTTCTGCTTGATCACAGACCGGCCGTTGGGCGAAGTCAGCACCCATCTTGCTGCCAATGATGTGGTGGTGGAACTAGGTCCGGTCGAACGTGTCGGGGCCCGAGGACCGATGATGTCGGTCTATTTCCGCGACCCGGACGGCAATCTGATCGAGGTCAGCGAATACCTCCCATAGCCGCAGGCCAGGCTACGCCTTTCGGCGATCCGACTGTCCGTTCCTTAAATTCGCCGCTATTGTCCAATGTTCGAAGCAAGGACTGCCACCGCGAAGGCGGCAACAAGCGCGCACGAAAGGGTTTGGTTGTTCTCCCGCCAGCGCGTCGCTATATCAAGGTTGCGATTGCCATAGGGTGATCGTCAAGCGCAAGATGTGGCTGTCACGTCCGGCTGAAAGTGCCGGCGCGGAAGCTGTGGAACGGGAACAGAGTGCTTTTTCGACGCCGCAAGCCTGATGGCCTATTCGAACGGGTGCGCACCTACCTTTGGCCGCGCCGCTCGTTTTCGCGCTCCCTTCAATATTTTTCCAAACGCATCCTGCGGCTGAAGGCCACACCGCACGCGGTGGCGGCCGGCGTCGCTGCCGGCGTCTTCGCTTCGTTCTTTCCCGTCGGCTTCCATTTCATCATCGCCGCCGTCCTTTGCTGGGTGATTGCCGGCAATCTCGTCGCGGCGGCACTCGGCGCGGTGTTCTTCGGCAATCCGCTGACATTTCCTCTGCTGTGGGGCGCCTCCTGGGAAACAGGCAAGCTCATCCTGCATGATCGCCTGCCGCAGCACGGGCCGCCGGCACATCTGGGCGAGATGCTGCATAGCCTGTCCTTTGCGCAATTGTGGAAACCTATCCTTGAGCCGATGCTGATCGGCGCGATTCCTCTCGGGTTGGTGTTCGGACTGCTGTTCTATGGCGTCACGCGCTGGGGCATGAATGCTTTCCGCGAGCAGCGGCGCAAGCGCCTGGCCGAGCGTGCACGCCGACATCAGCAATCGTCTCATCCTGGCGCCAGCATCGGTTCCGCCGCACGATGATCATCGGCATCGGCAGCGACCTGATCGATATCAGACGCATCGAGAAGTCGCTGGAACGTCACGGTCGGCGTTTCATCCAGAGAATCTACACCGAGGTCGAAGAGGCCCGCTCCGAGAATCGCCGGGCGCGTGCGGCGTCCTACGCCAAGCGCTTCGCTGCCAAGGAGGCCTGTGCCAAGGCGCTGGGCACCGGTCTGGCGCAGGGCGTGTTCTGGCGCGACATGGGTGTCGTCAACATGCCCAGCGGCGCGCCGACCATGGCGCTGACGGGAGGCGCACAGGCGCGACTGGCCAAAATCCTGCCAAACGGCCATCGGGCGGCAATCCATCTCACAATCACGGACGATTTCCCGCTCGCCCAAGCCTTTGTGATCATCGAGGCGTTGCCCGTCGAAGAAGCGCCACATTGATTGCATCTGACGACTGGCATTGACGTTGCCCAGCGCGCGCCGAGACTCTATACCATCCAACGCACAATCGAGGACGACATGAGCGTGGCTGAAAAAACTGTGAAGAAATCCGGCGGCCTTGGCGAGACCGTCAGCGTCATCGTGCAGGCGCTTTTGCTCGCCCTGGTCATCCGCACGCTCTTGTTCCAACCCTTTTCGATCCCATCGGGATCGATGCGGCCGACGCTTCTGGAAGGCGATTATCTGTTCGTCACCAAATGGTCCTACGGCTATTCGCGCTATTCGCTGCCTTTCGGTCCCGACATCTTTTCGGGCCGCATCTGGGGCTCCGAGCCCAAGCGCGGCGATGTTGTGGTGTTCAAGTTCCCGCCGGATCCGTCCGTCGACTACATCAAGCGCGTTATCGGCCTGCCCGGCGACAAGATCCAGGTCAAGGACGGCCAACTTTTCATCAACGGCGAAGGCGTGCCGCGCGTGAAAACCGGCCAGATCGACAATCCCGACATTACCGAGGAATCGCGCCCTATCGACGTCTATCGCGAGACCTTGCCCAATGGCGTCAGCTACGACACGCTCGACTTGAATTCGAACTCGATCGGCGACAATACGCGCGAATTCGACGTGCCGCCCGGCCATTATTTCATGATGGGGGACAACAGAGACAATTCCGCCGACAGCCGTTTCACTGTCGGCTACGTTCCCGCGGAAAATCTGGTTGGCCGCGCCAATCTTGTTTTCTTCTCTATCGCCGGCAAGGCGAGCCCGCTCGAAATCTGGAAATGGCCGTCGCTGATGCGTGCTTCGCGCCTGTTCCACTTCGTCAATTGATGGCTTTGAAGCGCCCGACAGGCGAAACACTGGCCGGTTTGGTGAAGGCCAAGACCGGCCACGTCTTCAAAGATATCCGCTTGCTTGAGACCGCCTTGACGCATTCCAGTGCGGTCAAGGCGGCAAGCAACAATCAGCGTCTGGAATTCCTTGGCGATCGCGTGCTTGGGCTCGTCGTCGCCGATATGCTTTTCGAAAAGTTCCCTGACGCCCCGGAAGGTGAAATCGCGCCGCGCTTCAACGCGCTGGTCGATGCGAAGACATGCTCCGAGATCGGCATCGAAATGCAGCTCGAGGATCTGGTCCGGGCCGACGCTGCCTTGAAGATGCGGTCGCGTGGCTCGGGCGGAAACTATCTGGCGGATGCGGTCGAAGCGCTGATCGCGGCGGTCTACGTCGACGGCGGCATCGAGGCCGCGCGGCGGTTTGTCCTGCGTTACTGGGAACCGCGCTCGCGGTCGGTGGTGACAAAGCCGCTCAATCCGAAATCCGATTTGCAGGAATGGATTGCCAAGACCAGCGATGCACGCCCCGAATATGTGATCGAAAGGCGCGAAGGCCCGGACCATCAACCTGTCTTCACGGTGTCCTTGCAGGTCCGCGGCTTTGCGCCGATAAGCGGCACCGGCGGCTCACGCAGGGCCGCCGAAGAAGCAGCGGCTTCGGCGTTTCTTTTGCGCGAAGGCGTCTGGGCAACCGCATCGGCTCAAAAAACGGAGGGCGCGGGGCGCTCTAGAGAAGGGAGTGCGGCATGACCGCTACCGAAGGGCCGGCAACGGAAGCTGCCCCCACGCATTCCGGCTTCGTCGCTCTGATCGGCGCGCCCAATGCGGGCAAGTCGACGCTGGTCAACCAGCTGGTCGGCGCCAAGGTGTCGATCGTCACGCACAAGGTGCAGACGACCCGTGCCATCGTGCGCGGCATTGCCACTCATGACAATGCGCAGATTGTATTCGTCGACACGCCCGGCATTTTCAAGCCGAGGCGGCGGCTCGACACGGCGATGGTGACTACCGCCTGGGGTGGCGCCAAGGACGCCGATATCGTGCTGCTTTTGATCGACGCCGAGCGCGGTATCCGGGGCGACGCGGACGCCATCCTCGAACGGTTGAAAGATGTGCGACAGCCTATGGTGCTGATCCTCAACAAGGTCGACCGCGTCAAGCACGAGGCGCTGCTGGCCTTGTCGGCGGCGGCCAACGAAAGGGTGCCGTTCAAGCGCACCTTCATGGTTTCGGCGCTCACCGGCTCCGGTTGCAAGGACGTGCTCGATTATCTGGCTGAGGCTCTGCCGGCCGGCCCATGGTACTATCCGGAAGACCAGATCTCGGATCTGCCGATGCGCCAGCTCGCCGCCGAGATCACCCGCGAAAAGCTTTATCTCAGGCTGCATCAGGAACTGCCCTATTCCTCGCATATCGAAACCGAGAAATGGGAAGAGAAGCCGGACGGCTCGGTGCGTATCGACCAGACTATCTATGTCGAGCGCGACAGCCAGAAGAAGATCGTGCTCGGCCACAAGGGCGAGACCATCCGCGCCATTGGCCAAGCGGCGCGTATGGAGATAGCCGGCATCCTCGAACAGAAGGTGCACCTGTTCCTGTTCGTCAAGGTGCGCGAGAACTGGGGCGACGACCCGGAACGCTACCGGGAGATGGGACTTGAGTTTCCGCGATAAGGAAGAATCCCGACCCGAAAGTCCACGCGACGAGACGTAGCGGGAACCGGAAGAGACCATGCTCAACAAGTCCGCTTCCGGTCCATGGCCAGCAGGCTGAACATCGACACAGCGCTTGTCAGCCGACTGGTCGCCACTCAATTTCCCCGCTGGAAGGATCTTGCGGTCAGGCCGGTCGAGTTTGGCGGCTGGGACAACAGGACCTTCCATCTTGGCGACGAGATGACCGTGCGGTTGCCGAGCGCCGCGGCCTATTCCCTGCAAGTGGAAAAGGAGCACCGCTGGTTGCCAAGGCTGGCGCCATCGCTGCCGTTGCCGATCCCCGTGCCGTTGGCGATGGGAGTTCCGGCTGAAAACTATCCCTGGCATTGGTCCATCTACCGCTGGATCGAGGGCGAGACGGCAAAGCGGGAGCGCATCGCCAGCCTGCCGCAATTCGCGACGGATTTGGCCGCGTTCCTGGTTGCCTTGCGGCGTATCGATCCCACAGGCGGCCCGGCGCCGGGACAGCACAACTTCTTTCGGGGCGGACCGCTGACCGTCTATGACAACGAAGCGCGGCAAGCGATTGCTACCCTCGACGGCAAGATCGATACCGCCGCCGCCAGCGCGGTCTGGGGCAGCGCTTGCCGCAACATGGCACGGCGCGCCGGTCTGGTTCCACGGTGACGTCAGTTGGGGAAACCTGCTGGTCAGGCAAGGCCGGCTGAGCGCGGTGATCGACTTCGGAACTTCTGGCGTCGGCGATCCGGCCTGCGATCTGGCGATTGCATGGACGCTGTTTGAAGGCAAAAGCCGGGAAGCGTTCCGCGCCGGCGTTCCGGCTGATCAGGCGATGTGGGCGCGCGGTCGTGGCTGGACGCTTTGGAAGGCGCTGATCACCGTTGCCGGGCAGATAGACGTCAATCCGGTCGAGTTTGAGAAATCCCGATATGTGATCGACGAAGTGCTTGCCGAACACGCGCAGCGGGCCTGACGCGCCAGGGCGATGCGGCCAAGAACCCCGATTGATGTCTGAAAGATTCCGTTATTTCGATAGGACGGGCCGATATTGTTCGGCGTTCTCTGGTTGAAATATATGGTTATCCGCGAAACTATCGGAATATATATTGAATATATGACGTTGTGCCGATTGTGCCATCGAGAAATGTATAAGTGTTATTTGTGCAACACGGAATTAAACTGTTTCAAGGAATCGCCGTTATTTCAGAAATCGTCATTGAAGGCAGAAGTTCGATGGATATGTTCGCGCTCGAAAAGGGGGCGCGGTGCGAGCCTTTTTTCGTTGTGGGGATGAGGCGGGAAAACATTGCCGCCAGCCACAAATCCGAAAGCCATTTAAAACTTTGACTGGAGAGGTCAGAAAATGAATATCAAGAGCCTCCTTCTCGGCTCAGCCGCGGCACTTGTCGCGGTCAGTGGCGCGCGCGCCGCGGACGCTGTCGTCGTCGCCGAACCGGAACCGGCCGAATACGTCAAGATCTGCGACGTCTACGGCGCCGGCTACTTCTACATTCCGGGCACCGAGACCTGCCTGCGCATCGGCGGCTATGTCCGTTATGACATCGGCGTCGGCGATGCCGGCTCGCTTGATGGTGTCAACCATGTCCCTGACCATCAGAGCGACAGCACTCATTCGACCTATTACAAGAACACACGCTTCACACTGAAGACTTGGACCGGTCAGGAGACCGAGCTCGGTACCCTTAAGACCTACACCGAGACCCGCTTCAACTACGGCAACAGCAGCGGCGACTATTCTGATCAAAGCGCCACCAACGCGAACGACTGGCAAGGCCGTAACAAGTCTCTCTCGCTGCGTTTCGCTTGGATTCAGCTCGGCGGCCTGCGCGTCGGCAAGGACGATACTGCTTTCGATACGTTCATCGGCTACGCCGGCAACGTCATCCAGGACACGCTGGTTCCGTATGGCGGGCAGGAGAGCAACGTCGTTCAGTACTACTTCGACGGAGGCAACGGCCTCACGGGGTTGGTCTCTCTTGAAGAAGGCGCCGGCAAGATCGGCACCATCGACAGCTATGTTCCGCATGTCGTCGGCGGCTTGAAGTACAAGGGCGACTGGGGTGCGGTCACGGGCGTCGTCGCCTATGACAGCAATTACGAGGAAGTGGCCGGCAAGGTTCGTTTGGACGTCAACGTGAGCAAGGAACTGACGTTGTTCATCATGGGCGGCTACGGCACGGACGACAATCTCAATGACAATGCGGGCAACGCCATCGATGCCAGTGGTCGCGGCTTCTACAAGCAGTGGGGCGGCAACCGGGCAGTCTGGGGCGGCGGCACCTACAAGTTCAACGAGAAGACTGCGTTCAACGCCCAGGTCTCTTATGACGACTGGAAGAACCTCGGCGTCGCCGCTAACGTTGCCTATACCGTTGTCCCCGGCTTTACGGTCACGGCTGAAGTCGACTACCTCAATGCTGGTAAGTTCGAGGACGCCGACTTCAACAACTGGACCAAGGCTAACAAGAAGAGCAGCGTCGGCGGCATTCTCCGCTTCCAGCGCTCGTTCTAACGGATCGACTGACCTTACCAGCCCGCCCGCAGCGATATGCTGCGGGCGGTTTTTTTATGCGCTGTGCCGGCATCAGCCCGTCAAGCATCAAACCCAACCCTTGATTTCGCCATCCAACCGGTGAAATGCTTAGGGCATGGAATGGCGCGACGAGGGAATCATTCTCGGCACCCGCAAGCATGGCGAAACCAGCGCCATTCTCGAGGTGATGACCCGTACGCATGGCCGTCATCTCGGCCTCGTCCGGGGCGGCCGTTCGCGCAAGCAGCAGCCTGTTCTCCAACCGGGCAATCGTGTCGACCTGTTGTGGCGGGCGCGCCTTGACGAGCATCTCGGCACGTTCCAGGCCGAAGCGATAGAGATGAACGCGGCCCGCCTGATGGACAGCGCCGTCGCCGTCTACGGGCTGCAGACCATGGCCGCGCATCTGCGGCTGTTGCCCGAGCGCGACGCGCATGAAGGTCTCTATGAAACGCTTGCCGTGATGATCGCCCATCTCGACGATGCCGATGCCGCCGGCGAACTGGTGGCGCGCTTCGAGCTTCTGGTTCTGGACGAACTCGGCTTTGGCCTCGATCTCAGTCAATGCGCCGCTACCGGCACGCGGCAGGACCTGGCCTATGTCTCGCCAAAATCGGGTCGCGCTGTATCGCGTGAAGCAGGCGCACCTTGGCGCGACAAGATGCTGGCTCTGCCGGCCTTCTTGCAACGCGGCTCCGGCCTGCGCGCGGATCCGACTGATGTCGAAGACGCCTTCCGGCTGACCGGTTTCTTCTTCACCCGCCACGTCTATGAGCCGCGCGGCATCGAGCCGCCCGACGCTCGCGCCGGCTTCCTTGCCGCGTTGCGCAAACACCACGCGCGCGGCAAGACCATAGCCGGCGAGGATGCGGCCAGAGAAATCTCCACATGAGCGAGGTCGAGCTTTATCCGGGCCGGGTCTCGCCGCTCGGCCTCGGGACCATTCCGCATGCCGACATCCTGAAATACACTGGCTTGGAATTGCTGCAGCGCATCGTCGACGGCAAGTACCCGGCGCCGCCAATCTCCTTCCAGCTCAGCTTCGCGCTGACCGAAGTGTCGGAAGGCCGTGCCGTGTTTCGCGGCGTACCCAATGAGCGCCACCTCAACCCGCTGGGCGGCGTACATGGCGGCTGGGCGGCGACTCTACTCGATTCGGCCCTGGCCTGCGCGGTGCAGACCCTGCTCGAAAAGGGCGAGGCCTACACGACGGCGGAGTTCAAGGTGAACTTGACGCGACCCATCACGCCGAAAACCGGCGAGGTGGTCTGCGAGGGCAAAGTCATTCACAAAGGTCGCACATTGGCCGTATCGGAGGCGACGTTGAAGGATGCCGGCGGCAAGCTGCTGGCTTTCGGCACCGAAACATGCTCGATCTTTCCGGCCGCCAATCTGACGGCAGTTTGAGTTTTGCGGCCGTTTGGCCGCCGCATTTGAGTGTCACTGAAACTGACAGCGAAAACCGGCCTGGTTTGGGGGAACCGCCATGTTTGAGAGCCTGATCGGCCTTGTCGCCATCATCGCCTTGTTCGTCATCGTTTCGCGCCAGCAAAGCCGCATCGGCCTGATCGAGCGCGAGCTTGGGGCGCTGCGCAGCCTCGTGCTTTCAGGCGTCGTGCCGTCCAAGGCCAGGCCGTCCGAACAGGCCCCACCCGACAGCGCGCGTGCCGATGTGGCTCCGGCCGCGGCCGACATTTCCTCGCCAGCGATAAGCGAGCCTGTGGTCGCACAGGCGCCGCCCGCCACGGAAGAGGAAGCCCCGAAGGCCGGGCCATGGGCGCCAAGCGAGACGGCACCGAAGGCAGCGGAACCTTCCGCGCCGACCGCTCCGGCGAGAGCCGCCCGCCAGTCAGATGTCGAAACGGCACTCGGCACCCGCTGGGCGGTCTGGGTCGGCGGCATCGCGCTGGCGCTGGGAGGCCTGTTCCTGATCCGCTACACCATAGAGGCCGGTATTTTCGGCCCCGGCGTAAGGCTGACCATGGCCGCGGCGCTCGGCCTGGTGCTGATCGCCGGCGGCGAGTTCATCCGTCGCACAGGCTTTAGAGTGCCGGTGCAAGGCGTTGCCGGCGCCTACATTCCAGCGATTCTGACCGCCGCCGGTGCCTTCATCCTGTTCGGCACCGTCTATGCCGCGCACGGCATTTATGGCTTCATCGGCCCGGCGCTCGCCTTCACGCTCCTTGGCGCCATCGGCGTTGCGACGATTGCAGCAGCCCTTGTCCATGGTCAGGCGCTTGCCGGCATCGGCCTCGTCGGCGCCATGGTGACGCCGGTGCTGGTCGCCTCGCAGGCGCCCAATCCCTGGGCGCTGTTCGGTTATCTCGCGATCGTGCTTGCCGCCACCGGAATCATCGCCCGCATGCGCGACTGGAAGGCGCTGATGGCGGCGGCCTTTTTCGGCACCGGTGCCTGGACCATCCTCTACATGACCGATGCGCCGGAGGCGAACCTCTCCGCCATCCTGTTCATCGACGCCGTCACGCTGGCCGTGCTCGCCCTTGTCTGGCTCGCCCGCCGTGGCGATGAAGCCGTGCAAGCCAGCGTTTTCGACTGGCCGTCCATCGTGCCTGGCCTGTTCGTCGCATTTTCGGCGCTGGGCCTGTCGGTCGACCCGGTCTTCGCCGCCGCCGGCTATGCCTTGCCGGGCGCGGTGGTGATCGCCGCAATGGTGGCCGTGGCGCTCTATCGCCCGCTGGCGCTGCCGCTGCTTTATGCCGCCGGACTGGTCACCGTGCTGATCTACCTCGGCATTATCCCCCCAACATCGATCGTTTCCGACCTTTCGGGCGGGGCGCTGGGCGTCGATGGACTGCCAGTGGCCATGTCCAATGCGCTGACAATGCGCATAGGCATCGCACTTGGCCTGGTCTTCATCGGCACCGGCTTCTGGGCCGCGCGCAGGTTCGCGGGCGGAAAGAAGATCCGCGCCGCCTCATGGGCGGCATGGGGCGTCATCGTGCCGCTGGTCATCTTGCTGGCGCTCTGGTTCACCTTTGGCAATCTCGACCGCGACTTTGTCTATGCCGCCGTCGCGGCACTGCTGGTCGTCGTTTTCGCCGCCGGCGGCGAGTGGATCGCGCGGGCCGAAGTGCCGCCGCTCACAGGCCGTGTCGCGGTGTCGTTTGCCTTGGGCGGCGCGGCCGTCGCCGGTCTCCTGATGCTGCATATGGCTTTCGATTCCGGCTGGACCACCATCCTGCTCGGTGCGGCGGCCATCGTGCCGGCGCTGGCGACGCGCTGGCGCTCCTATCCGGTGCTCGGCTGGATTTCGGTCGGCGCGGTGATCGCAGTGCTTGGCCGCGTCGCCTTCGACCCGACCATCGTCGGTGCGGAGTTCCTCTCCACGACACCGGTGTTCAACTGGCTGCTGCCGGGCTACGGTGTGCCGGCGCTGGCCTTCGGCTTCGCCGCCTGGCAGCTCGCGCGCACCACCCCCACACTACCAATGGCTGGCAATGGCAGGCCGCGCTTGGCTATGGAAGCAGCAGCGGCACTGTTTGCGCTGCTGACGCTCGCCATGCTGGTGCGCCATGCCATGCATGGGGGCGTCATCGACACGGGTGCTATGACGCTCGCCGAACAGGCGATCTACACGCTGATCGCCATCGGCGCCGGCGCCATCCTGGTCGCCATCGACATGCGTTCGCCAAGCTCGGTGCTGCGCTATGGTTCGATGGCCGCCGGTGTGGCTTCGGTCGCCTTCATCGTCATCCGGCACTTCGTGGTGCTGAACCCGTTGTTGTCAGACGAATCGACCGGCCGGATCCCGGTGTTCAACCTGTTGTTCCTCGCCTATCTCTTGCCGGCCATCGCTGCCGGCGGGCTGGCGCTCTACACCAGGGACAAGCGGCCGAAATGGTATGCGCAGATGCTGGCGCTGGTGGCGGCGCTGCTTGCCTTCGCCTATGCCACACTGTCGGTCAGGCGGCTGTTCAAGGGCGAGTTCATCGGCTTGTGGAGCGGGCTCGGCCAGTTGGAGACCTACACCTATTCGGCGCTCTGGCTGATCATCGGCGTCGCACTGCTCACCGCCGGCGTATGGCTGAAGTCGCAGGTGCTGCGCATTGCCTCCGCCGCGCTGATCGCGATCGCCGTGCTGAAAGTCTTCATCTTCGACATGTCGGAGCTGGAAGGTGTGCTCAGGGCACTGTCCTTCATCGGCCTCGGCGCCGTGCTGATCGGCATCGGTCTGTTCTATCAGCGGCTGCTGACGCGGGCGGCCAAATCTGAAGTCGGGTAGGGCTCAAGCCAGGTCGGTCTGCGAAAAATCGTTGCCCTTGTAGAGCAGCGGTATCCGGTGAGCCTTGGCACACGCGTAACTGAAGCAATCTCCGAAATTCAGCTTGGCGGGATGGCCCACATATCGGCCATAGTCGCGAGCGGCTTTGATGGCGAGTTCGCGGATGCGTGCATCTATTGGTATCTCTACAGCTCTAAGCTCGGCCAGGAAGCCTACAACGATCGTTTGGCACCGATCGATTAAGACTGCTGGTGTCAGGGCTTGGTCGCCGTTTTCCGCCAGGGATGTACTGCGGGCTATCCCAATGATTGCTTCGAATGCGGAGCTCGGAGAAAAATAGAGCTTGTCGGCACGTTCAGCTTTTTCTAGCAGACTGTCCGCATCTGCCTCCTGCAGGAGGATCGCGATGATAGCCGAAGCATCAAGGAACATCAGGTTCTCCCCATCCTTCGTCCATGAATTTTTTCATGTCGAAGTTCGGGTCACGAGGACCAAGCGCGCTTGCAGCGTCCTGAAACTTCTTGATGCGCTCGCTCAATGGAAGGACGGCGTTCGTCCGTTCAAGCTCGCGCTTGAGGGCAATCCGGACCGCTTCCGTCTTTGTCGGCGCCTTGATCGCAGACTGCAACTGGCGAGCCAGCGCGTCGACCTCGTCATCACGGATGTAAAGCGACATACTCGGCTTCCTCGTCAGACGTATATCTTAAGTTGAATATACAGAATATACGATTTTGAATATACATTCTCCCGGGCGGATTTTCAATTCTGCCGGATGCGTTTTCGTCTATCGTGCGGAAAGACGAGATACCCTCTCAGTTTTCTGCCGGGAATAATTTAGCCGGTCATGTCGTTATCTCATTGCTTGGGTGACCGGGGCGGCGGACCGCTTCGCGCTGGCCGCTTGCGCCGCGCTCGGAAGGCGCGTTCAATCGGATCAACAAGGGCGACCTCAGAAACAGCGGTCATGGACGAAAAGAAGGCAGCAATCCTTGGCGAAATACCACGCCTGCGCCGCTACGCACGCTCGCTTTTGCGCGACCGC
>NZ_JAMYMV010000082.1:0-24322 GCF_040318715.1 Mesorhizobium sp. M1050
TCTCTTCCAGATCGCGCAGGCTCAGATTGTAGGCCAGGTGCCAGCGCACGCACAGCAGGATCACCGACTGGTCGAAATGGCGGCCGTTGAACATCACGTGCTCCTCCACAGCTGAGGAGTGTTTCTTGCCATGCTCCGCTTATCAAAAGGTTTGCGACAGAGCCGTTCGAACCGCATGCCGACACCATCGTCAAGGGCGGCCGCGATGTCGATTATGGCCACAAGCTCAACCTGACGACGGGCAGGCAGTCTGTTCTTTCAATTTAGACCAACTATGCGGATGCCGCCTCAGTCAATTCAAGAAGGTAACCAATGCCGCGCACGGTCGTGATCCGTGGCGTTGCACCTGACCTACTCAGGTGTCCACGTAAGCGATAGATTCCGACTTCAAGCGCGTTGGCAGATACCTCGTCGTTGAACGAATAGAGGTGATCTTCCAACTGCGCACGAGGCACGATGCGGCCTGCACGGATAAGCAGATGCTCTAAAATACATAGTTCGCGGCGTGCGATCTTCAGAGGATGACCCGAGACGGAAACCTGTCGGCCGATCGGATCGAAATTGAGATTGCCAAATACAACGATGGGGTCGGTCACCTGTGTCGACCGGCGCAGAATGGCTCTCATTCTGGCGATGAGCTCATCGAAAGAGACGGGCTTGAGCAGAAAGTCGTCCGCGCCACCGTTGAAAATTGCAATTCGCTTCTCGAGATCGTTGATGCTACTCATAATGAGGGTTGGAACTGAATGCCCGTCGCTCCTTAGCTGTCTCAGCCAGCCCAAGCCATCGCCATCTGGCAGAGCCAACTCCAGCAGGAGAATTTCATAGGTTGCGCAACAAAATGCCCTCGACGCCTGTTCCAGGTTGCCAACTACATCAACGGCAAAACCGCTATCCCCGAGCGCAGCTCGCACGGCGCGCGTAAGATCCACATGATGATCAATGAGCAGCGTTCGCATTTCACGTCCTATCAAGGTAGGACAGGTCACCGTCCGCTGTAAGACCGGGGCGACAGCAGAAGTCGCGCAACTCGTCGTAGTGTTCGTAACGCTCTTTCCGATGGGTGATCGCGGGAGCATGCAAGCCGCACGCCTGCAATAGTCGGGTAGAACACGTGAAGACCTGTTGACGGGCTGAAACCGTCGGTCGGCCAGCCCACAATGCCACCGACTCTGCCTGCGATTTCTCTGCGCATCGATCCTCTTATATGGGTTGCGTCGCAAACTCCAGCTGAGGTCGCAAGGGCAGGTTGCGGCTTTGTTCATTGAGAGGACCCCCTGGAGGCAATACCAGGAGGATTCCCTATATGGCACTTCCCGATTTACCAACCGGTCATTCCGAACCACGTTCGGCGGCTTTGAACACGCTCATTGAGCGCGGCTAGGTAAATCAAGGGTACGACCTGCCGGGTGTCGATGCCGCTTTTGAAGCAGGCATCGGCACCGGCTCGCTGAGCGTCGCCCGCGCAATTCAGCGGACGCGCTCGATACACCCAGTCGAATCGTGCCGCAGCTTGCCGCGCCGACAGGGCGCCCGAAGACTTCAGACTTGTGACCGAAGGTCTACGCCCAGTCCTCCTCCCATTATCCACCTCCGTCAAATCAAAGTGGACGTTCAATCTGAACAAATTACGCCATCGTATCACAAACCACTTACCGATCCCCGACGTGCTCTAGCCTTAGTGCTTGTTAAGAAGGTCGGCTACTGTCTCTCCGCGTCGCCGGGCATCGGCGGCGAGCCACACCTCCCCCACCTCATACACGTCGCCGTGGGTACGGAACGGCACAATGACGTCAATGGCAGCCGACAGCAGGTCAAGAAGCGTGTGGTCTTCCACAGCAGCTCCTTGCGGGCTGCTCTTGACGAGTGAAAAGAGCTTTTTAAAGCCTTGGACCGGATCCGCCCCATGAATCGTTGATATTGATCCCGCATGGCCGGAGACGACTTCGCTAAGGTAGGCCCAAGCAGCATCATCGCGCATCTCGCCAAGCAATATTCGATCAGGGCGCATGCGCAAGCTGGCTTGCAACAGTTGCTCGGCTGTCACCGCACCTACGCCTGCTCGGTCCTTCGGATAGAGTAACCGGACATGGTTCTCGTGCGGGATTGCAAGTTCGAGCGTGTCCTCGATACTTATCAGCCTCTCTTGCGGGGGTATAGCGTTGATCAAAGTCTTGCTCATTGTCGTTTTGCCGCTTCCAGTAGGTCCGCAAAGCAGCATCGTGAGCCGCCCGCAAACGCACGCTCGCAAAAATTGCTCCAAGTCACCATTGTCGTAGTGCTGAAGAATCGTTTCGTCCTGCCGCTCTTGACGCTCCTTTCGTGACCGCCATTGATTCCAACGCGAGTATTCGTAGCGAGAAGAAACTTCCTTGAGTTCGGTCACACGACTTGAGGGACGCCGTATCGTCAGGCTTATTGTTCCTGAGGGAACAGCGGGCGGCAAACAGATCTGCAGCCGCTCTCCGTTCGGCAGCTCAGTCGCACAGAGGGGGCTTTGCGGTCCGACATCTTGCTTGCGCAGCGCTCCAGCGAGGATCGCGATGTCCTCCAGATCGTCATAAGATAGTGGTAGCGGATGTTTCGTGAAAACGCCGGCCTGTCGGACAAAGGCTTCCCCAGGCCGGTTGATAGCGACCTCTTCGGTCCTTGGCTCCTCAAGCCATTTCAGAACAGGGTTGAGAAGCAAACGCAATTGAGGGTCAGCCTCCGGTCGCATTGTTGTCTCTCCGGCGTTCGCGATGTTGGGGGGCTGGCGCCACGGCGGTCGCTCTAAGATCGTATACATCCGAGAAATCGAGGTCCCGAGCCACAAAGATGGATACAGCATCTCCCTGGTTTTTCTTCAGAGTTGGCGGAACGTTGATCGTTGCTCTAAGGGTCGTGTCAACGGCTTGTCCGGCGTTGCTCTGGAAGCTGTTGATGCCGCTTCCTCCACCTGAGCTGCCAGCGTATTGACCGGCGGCCTGAAACGCGCCTTGAATGACGCTCATGAGCATTGCTCCGCCAAAGCGCTGCCAGAAGTGATTATCCACCGTGCCAGGCATTCCGGAGCGGCCGAGCTCGTCAGCGCCCGGCGATGCTAGCGAAACGAGGGCATGGTCAGGCGTTTCGATGCGCGTCCACAGCACGAAGACACGCGCATCCCCCTGTTGGAGACCACGCTGGATCTCGCCAATCACGGTCGTCCCGCGATCCAAAAGCACCACGTTGTTGGTGGCGCCGCGGACGTCTTTAGGTAAGACGCACTTCACATAACCCGGTAAGTTTGTGTCGACTGCCGTTTGCAAAATGCAGGGAATTATCGTTCCTTGAGTAATCACGAGATCAGGGTGCGGCAAAAGTGTGGCCCGGCTTGGCTCCTGTATATCTGGCTTCAATCGCCCCGTCAGATCGCCAGCGTCTGAAATCTCATGCGAGGTCGCGGGAGCATCCCTATGGTTGTCTTCGCTCCGCTGACCGTCGTTGGGCATTTGACCGCTGCCACTGTAGGCGAAAATTGGTGTTTCCTCCGGCGGCGGATCAGCTGGCGCCGGAGGCGGCGTGGATGGCGCAGGATCTCCTGCCTGCGCCGCCTGTACGGGTGCTGGAGGTTCGGGAGCAATCTCAATCGGCACGGGGCGGAATGGCTCGGCGTCGGCGACAATTGGAGGTTTTGGCTGAGTTGGCTCGTCTTGTGTGCTGGGACGACCGCCGAGCCAGATGAGCGATAGAGATGAGATGAGAACAAGAGCAGCGACGGCCAACTTCTGCAATCCCGAAACATGCCGGCGGGCCGGCTCCGAGACCATCGATCCGGAGGCATGGACATCATGTCCCGACTGTGGGCCGGTTTCATTCATCGGCCGAGCCTTTCAAAACGCGCCACACGTCGGGTGTCACTGTACCGGTCCCTGGCGCTCGTCCCACAGGGTCATAAGCCCTGTTGAAAATGGACAAGACCGTATTGCCATCTCTCAGACGCCATTCCCGGGCGACTGCGGATACTTCAACATAGTCCCCTTTGACCGTGTAATTGGCAGCGGCTTCCTTGCCGTCGGGATTGATAATGTAGAGGGAGGGTATGCGGGAATTGCTTGCGAAGCCAAATACGGTGGTAAAGCCATTATCGAAAACTTGCAGCGGCGCCAGCGATCGATCGCCCTTTGCGACGTAGTGAAAATTGCTTTCGTCCGGACTGGTAGTTGCGGCGGGCCGATTCAACAAATCCTGAACTCTCTCGTCGTGCAGCACTTTCGCCCGGGCCTGACCAAGAATCGAGCGCCTTTCTGCGTCCTTTCTCTGAGCAGCAGCCTCATCAGCAGGATAGGTGAACTGCACACTGTAGTATAGGTCAGGTTGCTGCTCATCGAGTTTTGGCATCGCTCTCGTTGAAATACTGAAGACGTATCTCCGTGTACCGGACTCACTCTCGGCCAGCACGATGACCGGCTGCGGCGGGAGCATCCGGCTAGCCTTAAAAAAGAGATAGTTGAAGCGCGGGAGCGCAGCCAGGTCTTTGCTATTGGAAACGGCCACGGCTGCGACTGTCTCGTTGGCCGCGAATGTGACAACCAGCGTTGCCCCCACTGCGGTAGACAGGCGCACTACTTCGTCGGGACGGTAAGCCAGGTAGCGCATGCGCGCATCATGCTTGCCGGCAAGTGGTGTGTCTTCCGCGGACGCTTCCATCGTTAAGAAGAGTGAACAGACCAGCGCGAGAAACGCTCTTTTTGTCATGGCTGCACATAGCCCAGGTTCGATACGCTATCTTCCGAGCCTTGATAAGAAGTGACGAGTAGACCTCCCGGATTGGTGAGCCTCGATTGCCCAGGCAGACCCGTCAAGCGCTCGTAGCGGATGGTAGCTGTCCAGGTGGTCACTATCGGCATCTGCCCATCGACAACAAGCGTACGTTTGTAACGGATCTGTTGAACGTCCGGACTGATGTCGTTTGAGGAAATATGCCCGACCTCGAGCTTGCCGCGCTTGCCGACCGTGACTTGCGGCGAGGTGGGATTCGGATAGTTGAAGAAATCTTGATATTGCTGTCGCACAGCCGGCGCGCTGAAACTGGATACGAGGTCATAGGCGTATTGGGCTGTATCTGCTGTGTACCCCTCGCGCAGGCGTACATATTCCCACAGCGAAGCATTTATGACGGCTCGGTCTTGGGTTGCCGGCAGTCGAGAGACTGACACTTCGCTGTCGACGGTCCCATCCGGCCGGACCCAGAGGAACACAGGTACGAGCTTGGCCAACGGGACCATGGCAGCGATGGTAAATGCCTGGGCAACATTTCCTAGGACCGCCGCTGCGGCAAAGGCTATCAGGGCCTTTGACAGGCGCCGCGCAGACTTCGCTCGTGAAGTTTGAAACGCTTCCACCTTCTTATAGTGGGCGGCTAGCGTTTCTCTCTCCACCAGAAGGGCATGTTCAGGAAATTTCACTTTGGCTCTTCCGCGCATTCGACCTGAAGATCCTCAGGGGTGGTTTCCCATTGTCCCACGTTCAGTTGGAATGGGGCACCCGCGCACGTCGCAAGCCCATGGCTTGTCTTGCAGGCGGCCAAAGCGAGGATTGACAGAAGTAGGCAATATTTCATGTTTTTGGCACCGAGCTTGTCGATTGATTAACCACCCGCCGTTTTGGCAAAGTGGCGATTGAGGCTGTTAAGAGGTCGGTTCGCACCTCCCCAAGAGCCGCCGGCGATGCTGCTGGCGATCGTCGGAAGCGCGACGATCAGAGCGTCACCAGCTAGGAAAAGCATGTCGAGCTCGTAAAGCCCGATGATCTTGGCTGCTGTCGTGCCCGAGAATTTGATCATCAAAAGCATGGCTGCCAGCGAGACTGCTTCGGCAGCGATTACTATCGTTGCCACGATGTTGAGGAGGAGAAGCAGCAGCCCGTACGAGAGCAGTTGGCCGATCCATCTGGTGGCTATGTCTCGAGTGTGATCAAAAAGGTAGCCTACAAGGACCAGGGGGCCGATCGTCAAGAGCACCTTCGTCAGAATTCCAACGGCATCGTAGATCTCGAACGCTGTCCACAGCGCGCCATAGAAAATCCATTGCGCTCCCTCGAAAGCAAGTATGTCCTGGCCGTTCATAGGCCCAATTTCGGAAGCAATCAGCTGAAAGACATACTGGCTTGAAGCAAACATGAGATCGAGCTTCTGGGGGATTCCGGTGAAGGGCAAGTCGCTGCCACTGATGTCGTGAGCCAACCTCGGAATCGTGTCGTCGAAGAGGGATTCAATGTACAACTGATAGTTGGCCTGCCCTAAGATAAGGGCGACGACAATCGACACCATGATTACGCGCGAGATACCCCCGCGCGCATCGACTTGACCACGCATGACCAGAAAGCCTTGGATTATTATCCAAAGCGTGACACACGCCACCAGAGGCGCACTGACCGCCTCTTGGATCTTTCCAAGCACTTTGTGCAGCCCCAACGTGAAGGCCCCATGAAAGATCGCGTGTATAGTCGTGAATGGCGCGGGAATTTTGAAATTCATGGCGTGAGCCTGATGTGTCCCTGATCAGCGCAGCTGAGCCTGATGAACTCAGCGTTCACGGGAGGGGGTCAAAAATGCGAGCGGTGTCCCGATGTTCGCGACGCTGCGTGGCGGCCTCCTCAGCGGCGTGAAGGCTCCCTTGTGCAGTGGCCATCGTCAGCAGACTCGTGGCTTGGGCATTTTGGATCATCGCATCGTGAATCTGCTTGAGGACCAGACCGTTGGTCACGGTGGCCTGCATAATATTTCCCGAGCGGGAAAGCTGACCAAGCGTGCCGGCGTTATCCTTAAGGCGCTTGTCCATTATGCCCAAAGTGTCGGCTGCAATAGCTGCGGCATTGGCGGCCCCAGCGATTTGTCCCTTTAACAGTTTCGCTTCTGAATCGTCGCCCGTGACTATCCGATTTGGGTCCTCCGCAATGTTACGGGCCATAATCGAAGCTGGCGCCCGAGCATCAAACATCTGCTCCTCCAGCTTATTGCTCGACGGGTAATGATTTCCTTGGTTCAGTGAGCTTAGCAGTCCCGTGACAGCGAATGACGACGTTAGCATTGTCACCATTTCGATCGTGGTAGCGAGCGTCTCGATTGACCTCTCAAGGATCGCCGCATTGGAAATCGCTGTTAAGGTCGTTTGTATTTCTGTTCCAGGGTCGGTGACGATCCATTGCGACCGGGCCTGTCCGTGAAGCAGAAGGGAAGCAGCAAGGGTCGTTACTGCAAGTTTGGCAAGTTTCATGAATATTCCTCCGTCAGTCTTGAACTTCATGGTACCGGGCCATGAACTTGTCGAGCCACCCACTTGGGGCGTCTCCGTGCTGGTTACGAAGGTGGTCGGCAAAGCGCACTGTGTTGGCCCGCCCCGAGAGTACGGCTACGTACTCGCGCATCTGCCCAAGATCGAATTCGCAAACAATACTCCCGCTATCGCGCTTGAGCAAAAACTTGCGGCTGCCGATTGCCATTCCCTGGCGGATTGCCTCGAACTCCTGCGCAGTGCACTTCAAGCCATCGACATACGCAGAGCGGTCCGCCGTAGGTGATGGGTAGAAAATTTTCGTCATACATTGCGCAACGAGACTAGCTCCGAGAGGCGATTCCAGAACGTGTTCAGGCTGCTGCGTTGCGAGTATCAACATGCCGTTGTTTTTGCGGACCGTGAGCAAGAACTTGTCGATAGTGGCCGAGAATTGGGGGTTGAGTAGATAGAATCGAAATTCGTCGCAGCTCATGACGAACCGACGACCATCGACGATAGCGCCCACTCGATGCAGAAGGTATGCGGCGGCCGGTGCACAGACCTCCTCATATTCCAGGAGCTGCGTCATGTCGAAGCCCGTAATGGAGGCATCCAGCCTTACTTCGTCCACGTCGCCGTCAAAGGCCCATCCAAGCGCCCCCCCTCTACACCACCGCTGCAGCCGTGCTCCTGCGCCCTCGGAGGGGCTGTGCAATAGGAACTCGCGCAGGCCCGCAAGTGAGCGCATAGGGGGTTCGAACGAAAGCTGACGAACAATGCCGCGTTCCAGCCGACGGCTTTCCTCCGGCGAGATCGGACCACGGCCGTCACTCTCGATCAGGGCCATCAACCACTCGCGCAGAAAGTCCCGAGAGGCGGAGGTGTTGTCCAGTCCACGCAGAGGGGCCAAGCCGCTCGGAGCGCCTCTGCGCAACGCAAGATATGTCCCTCCCGTGGCTCGCACCAGCAGTTCACCACCCCGATCCTTGTCGAAGAAGACGATCGCACCATTGCGATCGACCAAGCTTTGCTCAAGCATCGCGAGGACAAAGGTCATCAGCGTCGTCTTGCCTTTGCCAACGGGCCCGAATATTGCCGTCATGCCGACGTCATTCTCATGGGGGATGTAGTCGAAAGAAGTTCCACCGTTTGTGCGAAAGCGCGCAACAGCATTGCCCCAGTGGCCGGAACTGGAACCGCTTGGGAAGTTCTCAAATGAGACGAGCCCGGCAAAATTGTGTGAGGTGATCGCCCCCGGGCGCGTGCGCCACCTGTTGTTCCCCGGAAGTTGGGACCAATATGCGGCCTCCATGCCGATGCCCTCTTGGACGATAACGGCGCCCGCGTCGGCCAGCCGTGCGCGGGCACTTGCTGCGCGATCTGCAAGGCTATTGAGGCTGTCGGCATAGACGCACAGGCTCAGATGATGCGAACCCATCACGAATTCGTTGCTTGCCAGTGCGTCCTCTGCCTCGGCAAGTTCATTGATCTGGGTGAGAGCCTTGTCGCCGGCACTCGTCATCTGGCTGGACTTAAGGCTTAGTTTGGCATGAGCTTGTGGGCGAGTGAGGAAGGAAAAGCTCTGGCTCAGGACAAGCGGGAAGTTGGCGGACAGCAAGGAATTTAGCATGCCCGGCCGCGTCGTCGCCGGATATTCACGGAACGAAAACAATGATCCGACGGAGCTATCCCCGGGCCTTCGAATCTCAAGCGCCCGCTTCCCGCAGATGACCTGGTCAGTGTAGATCGAGGCGCCAAGTGAGCCGGTAACCATCGGAACCGGAAGAAACCGGCAAGTCATCATGAGCCGAAGCGCCTCGCCGATTTCCGTGAAGAGCACGTTGCCTTTCTCACGAATGCCCAACCGGCGCAGACCGTAACCGCCGAGTGCGCCAGCAATGATGTGCCAGAGGTCTTCCAGGCTCCGCATTTGGGTGGCTAGATCGTGCTCATTCCGTCTGCGGGACTTGGCAATCCGCAAGCCGATCTTGCCGATTGCGGTGCGGGGGGACACGATCAAAGTGAGGAAGTGATCGTTGCGAAAGAGCTTTCCCGACAGCACACGACGCTCGTAGGCCTCGCTCAGACTGTCAGCGAATGCACTTTGAAACTGGCGCGGCGCCGGCGCCGGCACATCGTTGTGTCTCACAAGATGAGCGTATATCGAGACATTGTCATCGGCGATGTTGCGCAAGAGAGTGTTGAACGCGCGGCAGCGCGAGTTGCGCATCTCAGCGTCTTCCAAATCAAAGGGCACACCGTTCACATGTGCCATGGCCATGATCGATCCGTCTTCCAGAAGGACAACCTGATCGCTTACGTGACCAACATACGGAAGGTAGATCTCGCCAGACCTCTCGGTCCGGCCGCTGGCGCCGAACATTACACCATTCCTCTTCCGCGTTTCGGCACTCTGATCGGATTGGCGCTGACGCTTGCGCCTCCCCAGACCGGCCCGTCCACGCTTCTGCCGGCCGTCTGCAAATAGAGCAGCACGACGCTTGCCGCGTTATAGTCACGCTCAACAACCAGCCGTGCTCCGAACCAGAGTGGCGCGAGAACGATTTCGTAGAGCGGGTTCTGAAGGATAATGATAACAAGCCCAGCCAACATCATGAGCAATCCGGCCAGCGTCAGCGGCACCCCCAGAAACAGTGCGGGGCGCGTCGCCGCCACATAGAGGGTGCTCACTTCCAACCGGTCGCTCATCAGCCACCGCCTATAAGCGCCTTGCCCAGGAAGCTGGCCCCGAACATGATGACGATCCCTCCAACGACACCCGCAACCAGGCCAAGTGAAGCACGACCGAACATCCAAGAGATACCGATGGCTACGAGCCCGAGCACGGCCAGTGATTGTCCAAAGGGGCCAAGTATGAACGTGCAGATATTCTGGACCATCTTGGCAGGATCCGTCCCTCCGGTCACCTGAGCCGCGGCTGGCCCGCTGTAGAAGACCGTCCACGCCGCGCCTGCAGCAGCAGCCGGTACATATTCAGCCGCCATGCGCAGCATGGAAAAAGGCGAAGGAACACGCGTTTTAAGCGCACGAAGTATCTTGAGTGGCGTCATCATTGCATCTCCATGTTTCAATCGAATACGAGTTTGTTCGGGTTCGCGGGTTCCCGTGCTTTCGCAGCCTGGCTGCCTGTCGGACCGGAGGGATCGGCACCGGAGCGGTCTGGCTGATACGAGCCCCAAATGTCCCAAGAATCTTGGTTGGGCTGCTTCTTTCTATTGGCCTGTTGGCTCTGCTGGAGCAGAGGCGGCACGGCTTTCCGACCGGGTGCCTCAAGGTGCGGCACATCTCGAGCAGTCGGCTCCAGCGTTCGCTCAAGGAGACTTGAGATGTCCTTTGCGGCCGCCTCGACCTTGCGTACATAACCGTTGGCGAAGCCACGCGTGACGTCGCCCGTGTTATAGGCCGAGATGGCACGGCGAAGCGCCAGTTGCTGTGCCACAGCAGTGGTGCCGCCGGCATACCGGCTTTCAAGCAAGTGGGCGGCAGCCGAAAGCGAGGCGCAGGGCTCGAAAGCCCTTTCCGGCGTAAGATTGAGCATGGCAAAGTTCTTGCTGTTTATCTGCATCAATCCAACATCGACAGAATGTTGTGCTTCGAGGCGTTCCTTGATGCCCCGCGTGGCTTCCAGGTGGTCTATCCAGCGAAGCTGCTCACCTGTGGTGTTGTCATGAGCCACCAGCGTGTCAAAGCCACTTTCAATCTTGGCAATCGCGGCCAGGGTGGACGGCGCAACCCAGGGAGCGCATTTGCGCGACAGGCTGCGGAACTCACGCGGAGAAAGTGGCGCGGGCTCGGCTGGGAGTGACATGGATGTCAACAGGACGATGGCCAGCGGCCAAGCTGCAATAAACATTCCCTATCACCTACCTTTCCAAGCCGCCGGACGGGTTCTGGCCCTGTCCGGCACGCGCTTATCGGGGAGGTTTGTTACTGTGTGATGTTCAAGTTCAGCTTTTCGGTTTCAACTGAAGCAAAGACCGTGTTCGTGTCAGCGTGGGTGAGCATCTTGCGCATGCGTGGGTGGCGCGGGCCCGATCAGCCAGCGACATCCGGAGCATCTTGGTACGATGACTCCTGTGCAGGATTGCTCGTCCCGGCCGTCCGTTGCTCCTGGACTGTAGGCCGCGACTTCGGCGCCATGGATGGTACTTCTGTCAGCGCCAAGCCAAGGACAAAATGGGGAGCTTGGCGGGTTTGTTCAGGCTCGGGATCACCGTGGGGAATCGACGAAGGCGATAAAGCAGCCCAACTTTACCGGTATGCTGCCGGTGCTTTAAGAGCAGCCATGCGCGGCCCTGCACACTCAGATCATTGCTTGAGTCGCGAGCTCGTCCGCGAAGCTGGCTCGAAGGCGCAAATCCGCGGGGGCGAGGGTCAACTGGGAAGACGTGGCGGCGCAGCCCATCCTGGTGCGAGCCTGGTTCAGCTGTTCGGCCGCCGCCGCCGCCAAAGGGAGGATCATGCACAGTCCCATCGGCAGAAAACCGCACGTCATTGACGGAGTCCGACGGCGCAATGGACAAGCATAGTGACACGCTCAAGATGGAGGAGTTGCAGTAACTGAGAAATGTTAGCCCGGACGTTCACCGCAACCGGCGACCTGCCGGTCGCCCGAACAGCATTTGAGGCCGCCGGCCACCTTGGACGAAGCCGGCTTGGCAGGAGACATACTATTTGGCACAAGGCCGCTGCAGCGAATCACGGTCTTCTTCCGCCGACCGCCTCTCCGATCAAGCCAAACGCCGCGCTGCTCAACCATGTCCGAGCTGGATCCACGAGCCGCAGGATATCGAGATGATCCAGGTCCGCAAACTCCAGGATGACCAGGATGCAAGGGCATAGCAGGAAACTTGGCATCCATGAGGTCGAACTCGAGTGATATTGGCAGGCCTGCACCAACGGGGGAGCTCGAAGCGAAAAAGCGAATGACCACACGGCAGGGTCATGTCGGCGCTTGGACCTGTCTGGTGGCCACGGGCTGCCTTGGTGCGGTCAATTCGCTAGGGATGAAAAGACCAGGACGAGCACGGCCTCACATTGGCCGCACGCAACGGCGAGTGGTATCAAGGGCAGCTGTTCTGGGTCGGTGTCCCAGGGTTGCTCGGCAACAGGTTTAGACATCGGGAAGGTGTGCCGTTGAAACATGTTCTTGTCATTGACGATGATGCCGCAATGCGGCGCCTCATCGCCGAGTATCTCACGATGCATGCCCTGAAGGTAACCGCAGTCCACGATAGCAAGCAGTTTGACTATGTTCTTTCACGTGAGCCAGTCGATCTCGTGGTTGTTGACCTTAACCTAGGCCGGGAGGATGGACTTGCAATCGTCCGCAATCTGGCGACAAAATCGGATGTTCCTATCATAGTGATCAGCGGCGACCGGCTTGATGAGGCGGAAAAAGTGGTTGCACTGGAGCTCGGCGCAACCGATTTCATTCCCAAGCCTTTCGGGATGCGCGAATTCTTGGCCCGCATTCGAGTAGCGCTACGCCAGCGCATTTCTAGTCCGCGAACCAGAGAGCAGCGCTCATTTCGCTTTGGGGCCTGGAAGCTCAGCGTGAAGCAGCGGCGACTGATCTGTGCGGAGCGTGGCGAGGTCAAGCTTACCGCATGTGAGTTCAATCTCTTGATCGCATTTCTGGAGAACCCCCGCAACGTGCTATCCAGAGAACGGCTTTTGCTCGCGAGCCGTGTGCGTGGAGAAGAGGTGTACGATCGAAGTATCGATGTCCTAATCATGCGCTTGCGCCGAAAGCTGGAGGCTGATGCGGCCAACCCTCGCCTGGTCAAAACATCCCGTGGCGCAGGGTACTTCTTCAACGCTGACGTAGATGTTAGCTACGGAGGCACGTTGGCCGCGTGACAGTGAGCTATGCTGGAGATTGGGGTGACGAGGCTGGTCAAGCCTTCCAACAGTAAACCAGCCTGATCAATTACGGCGAGAGCTACCGGTCCGAAGATCGCATCAGCCCCTCTCTGCATAGGCACGCGGCCGCCTGAATTGCCGATTTCGCTCAGCTGCTGCTGAATGGCGACGGCTTGCTGCGTATTCAGGGCCCTATGCGTCTCCGCTGGCCACAACAGCGCTGCGGAATGTTCATTGTTGGGACGACTCACTCGGGTGGCAGGTGGTTGCCCTGGTCAAGCGCATCCGGCGAGGGGCGGATCTGCTGTTCGCTGGCAGCCAAGACTGGGGGCGGCGGCCCGAACTCCGGCGTCCCAGAGCTTGCGAAAGCCTCCGACACGCTTCTGTTGAGGTCATCCCGTCCAGCGAGCACCCCGGGTTGCTGAAAAAAGACGAGGCGGCTTGATGATCCTGCCCTCGCTGAAGCACCTCGCGAAACCCCCTGTTCCAGTCGCAGAAGCTCCTCTGGATTGGTTGGCGGCTCGTCAGCTCGACCATCGAACAGCGGCCGGAGCGCCTCGGACACGTGCTGCTCAAAGCCCACTTGCCGGGCCTGGACCGCTTGCCCCTCTTCCAAGCCGGCGTCCTGCACCTGCGACAAAGCTGTTACACGGGATGGATTTTTTCGCGGGGTCCACACCAGCCTCACATCAAACTGTATCGTCAAAGTCCTGCGCCAATTCACACAGCGGGTCATCGAGTTGAGATTCGGCGGAGAGCGCCTCCTCTGCTCCCGTCAAGGGCGCCGGCTCCGGGAGGGCGCCTGTCTGGCGTTCAAAGATGCGTTTCAGAATGCGATCCGAGAAATAACGCACCTTCCTCAATTTTAATGGTGGCAGACCTTTGATGAGAACAATCTCGTAGTCGTCATCGAGCAGCCGAACCTGTTCGGGACGCAATAGCGGTGCACCTTGATGTGAATTCTGAATGGTCCAGTCGAACGTTCGCGCCTGGCTGTGGGAAATCGATTTGGCTTCAAACGTGTATTCACCGATGGCCTTGGAAATGTAGTTCGGAGTCTCGTCATCAGCCGTGGCCATGAACACTTGCAGTCCGGTATTGCTGAGAAAATTCTGCTTGCCAGCCTCTCCATAAGCCCCCGTCAGTGCCGAAAGGCTTTGGATGATGAGCATGAAACGCCCCTTGTAGCCCGCGATAGTCGTGATTGCGGTCTCGATCGCCTCCAGCTTACCCAAGTGCTTGAACTCGTCGAGCAGGAAGAGAACCTCGTGCTTTTCATCCCGGCGGGCCAGCGACCGCTGCAGAATTGAAACGATTTGCTGAAAAAACAAGCGTATCAAAGGCGCGATCACCTCAAGGTCGTTCGGACCAACGCAAAGATAGATGCACGTTCTGCGACGGCGAAGATCATAGACCGAAAAGTCCGAGCGACTTGTGGCCGCCTTTACAGCGGGATCCGCCCACAGGTTGAGCCCGCCATCGCCGAGCACGGAAGTGTAGGAGGTTAGGATTTTCGTATCGTTCCCCGCCATGTCGTCGAAGATGCGTTGTGCCTCTTTGTTCTGAGTCTCCATGGCGAGTCGCGCGAAGAGCTTAAACTTCTCCCCCGGCTGGGCGAAGAGGTCATAGACGGCGCCGATTGTTGGCGTGCCCCGCTCGATGCAGGCAAGGATTCCCGCGACAAAGATATCTCGCGCGCCGCTGACGAAACCTTCCGCGCCCTCCCCCTTGGCCGTGATCAGGTTTGCGGCCAAACGGCGGGCTTCGGTGAATTGCTGCTGTGGAGGCAGCGCTATAAGATCCAACAGCGGATTGTAGCAGTTTGTGCGCCGCTCCGAATCCAGCGGCGCGAATTTAAACACGTCGTCACCTGCGGCTTTGCGCGCCCTCGAGGTGAGCTCAAAGAGCTCCCCCTTGACGTCCAGAGCTATCACCGAGCCTTTGAATGTAAGTAGCGTTGGAATGACTATGCCGACGCCCTTGCCAGCGCGGGTCGGTGCAACGATGAGGCTGTGAGGCTGCTCGCCATTGGTCAGGTAGTAGCCAGGCCAGAAAGGGCCACTTGTCTTCCCAAACACCGGCCCTGTCACGCCACGGTATCGTCGCAGATATCCCGTGCGTCGCATTTCATCCACTCGAGCCCAACGAGCCGTCCCGTGGTGTTCGAGCTTGCGGCGCAATACGATCTGCTGAATCAGCAAGACGACCGCGGACGTCGAGAGCACGATAGCCGCGCCCCGATAGAAAACGGGGGTTGCGAAACCCAAATAGAAGGGCGTCTCAAACCAAAAGGCACGGACATCAAACGCCATCAGAGCCTCGCCGCTGCCGCCGTGGCGGAAGGTTGCGTAAAGACTTGCCGCACAGAAGCCCACGGCGAGTGAGCACGCGATGCTAATGGCTATGTTGGGGGGCGTCGTTTTTGTTGAAAGCATTGTTCCATTGCCGGATTAGCCGTAGCTAATGCTGCGCGTGCTTCAGAGACCGAACCGGCGTCGCGCGATGTCGCCGCTCGACAGATCGATTGCAGTGGGTGGTGCGATGCTTGCAGCGCATCACCCGGCAGACGTGGTTTTTGAAAGTTACATTAAGCAGGTACGTCAACGGCCAGCGAATTGGAAACGGCAAGGCCGTAAACGGATTTCGGGAGAGAAAGCGTCACTGTACCATGGCCGAGACCTCAACGGCCGGAGCGATCTCTGCTTCTGGTGGCCTCCATTAGGTCCTCTCGGGCGTGATTGAAGGCGTGGTTTATGGACCGCCCGATTTGAGCACCCCGCTGCAGCTGTTCATAGGAGGTTTGCGGGCCTACTGTATCACGGACTGCAGCCTCAATACCTGCTATGTGGCCGTCCAGATTCGCACTCCGTTCCTCTGCTGCATGCTGCGGCGGCGGCATGTGCGGCAAGATGTCTTGCATGCCGGGAAAAACTGAGTGAGCTTGGGCCTGTTGATTTGCGTCTAACTGGGGATACATGTTGAGAATAGCATTGGACGCCATGTTTCTGACATTGCCATCCGGATCAGAAGAAGCCAATCCAATGGCCTGATCAAGAATGCGAGATTTATTTTCGTCACTAAACTTACTGAAGTGTGGCGCAACGTAATAAGCTCCGAGAGCTTGCGACGGCGGATCCATGTTGCCAATGCGATTAACAATAGCATCTTGCAGCCCTGGCGTTAGGTAATCGCCTAGATTACTGGCCGCTCCGACTTTCTGCAATGCTATGTCATCCGTGCTGTACCCCAATTCGGCTGTTAATGTCGCGGCCAGATTGATGGCTGATCGTCCAAGCCGATTGGTCCGCCTTTCAAATCTCGCGAGGTCAGTTTCTGGCCCGGGTTGAGTGCCCCGAACGGCTGTTCGCTCGTGCGTCCCGAGGCCTTTGAAGCCCCCAAGATTTCGCGCTGTATCGCGCGGGTTAGCGGTTACCAGCCGTTCTGCAACATCGCTCAATGGCCCCTCTGGAACGTCACGGAGGCTACTGCTCCCCACGCCTTGAGATGATCTTGCAGCTGCACGTGCCCGTTTGTTATCGCGATCCATTGCTCGCCTCCAAAGTAGTTATTCTACCCAATGAGGTTACCACCGAAGCTTGACCTGCTAAACCGATATGATGTTACAGTTGTAGTTTGGCAAAGGGTTCCCAGCTCTGTGGGTCTGCCAAGTGCCCGTCCAAGCCGAAGAAAATACGATGAAGCTGGCATCAAATTGTGAACTGCCCCGGGCATTCCGGAGGCCGTTTCGTTTGAGTCACGCGGCTATGGCTGGTTCATCCAACATGGCGTAGTAGCGTTCCTCGGCTTCGGCCGGCGGGATGTTGCCGATGGGCTCCAGCAGCCAGCGATTGTTGAAGCAGTCGACCCATTCGAGCGTGGCGAACTCGACGGCCTCGAATGAGCGCCAGGGTCCGCGTCGATGGATCACCTCGGCCTTGTAAAGACCGTTGATCGTTTCCGCGAGAGCATTATCGAAAGAGTCGCCGACACTGCCCACTGCGGATTCGACGCCGGCCTCCGCCAAGCGCTCGGTGTATTGAATGCTGACGTGTTGGGCGGATTCAACCGGTCGTCGCAACACCAAGGGATTGGAGGTTGCAATGACGGTTCACCAACGCGCTTCAGATCGGTGCACTCGAAAGAAGCTAGATTCGCCCGGGCGTCCGCCTGCCTGGCAGCGTGAGAATCGCTTCCGGTTCTGGCAAGCTATTGCCTTGGGACATTCGAGCGAGGAGGCCGCACTGGATGCCGGTACATCAACGCCTCTTGGTCCGCGCTGGTTTCGGAGTACAGGAGGGATGCCGCCAACGCATTTGGCGCCGTGGGCGAAGCCGCCTTCGGGGCGATATCTTTCTTTCGGGAGCGCGAGGATATTGCGCTTGAGCTTGCCAAGGGAATCGGCATCCGGGCCATTGCTCGTAAGCTAGGTCGGCCGCCGAGCACAATCTCGCGGGAGGTCAGGCGCAATGCCGCGACGCGCAGCGGCAATCTGGATTACCGGCCAGTGCCGCCCAATGGCACGCCGATCGTGAGTCCCGGCGGCCTCCTGGCAAGCTGGCGGTCAATCCGGCTCTGCGTGAATATGTTGAGGAGCGCTTGGCCGGCAAAGTCACCAACCCCAATGGCGCCTCATTCGAGGGCCCCAAGGTGGGTATGGAAAAAACGACAGAGCCGGAGGTGGTCGGCAGCCTGGAGCCCCGAGCAGATCGCTAAATCGGCTTCAGATCGATTACCCAGAGGATCAAACCATGCGGATCAGCCACGAGACGATCTATCACTCCTTGTACATTCAAGGACGCGGAGCATTGCGCCGAGGACTGACCGCATGTCTGCGTTCAGGCCGAGCGTTGCCCGTACCGCGCGAACGCGCGTACCGCGCGAACGGGCCCGAGTTCGCAACAATGCCTGTTCCAGGGCATCGAGAACGAAGGCTGCGCGCCGTCCGGCTCACCCGCCAGCCGACGATCCGACGGGTATAGGTGTCGATGACAAAGGCGACATAGACGAAGCCCGTCCAGGTCGCGACGCAGGTGAAGTCGGAGACCCGCAGCATGTTCGGCGCGGAGCATGGAATTGGCGGTTGACGTGGTCGAGAGGGCAAGGTGCGGCCTTGTCGCTCACCGTAGTGCGGATCGGCGGACGATGCCTTCGAGGCCCATGGCCTTCATCAAGCGGGCAACCGTGCAGCGGGCGACGTCGAAGCCCTCGCGACGCAACCGCCGCCAGACCTTGCGAACGCCGTAGACGCGGAAGTTCGCCTCAAACCGTCGGACCTCATCCTTCGAGGCTGTATCCCATCTTGCCCGGGCCGACAGCCGGCAGGGGTCGACGCGCTTGGCGACATGGTCGTGGTAGGTCGACGGGGCGATCGGCAGCACCTTGCAGATCGGCTCAACCCCATGCGCCTTGCGGTGATCGTCGATGAACGCGATCGTGGCCTGAACCGGCGGTCGAGCTTCGCCTGGCAAAATACGCGGAAGCCTTGCTCTCGTTGGCCTGCGAAGCTCGCGGCTCTCGCGTTCCAGAGCCTTCAGTTTCGTCGCAGCATCCGTGGGAACTCCGGCGCGCACGCCGCCGTCACGCTCGGCTTTCTTGCAGCCGATCTTGGCGGCGATCGACGAGACCGCCGCCCACCGCGAGGCATGCTCGCCTTCGTGATCCAGAACCAGCCGCACCGCACGGGCTCGGACCTCGGGAGAGAACTTGTTGGTCGTCTTGCTTGTCATGGTTCCACCTTCTCAGGAGTTGGAGCCTCCGATCAACCCGGGGCGGTACACAACAAGGGTCACGGATCAATCTGGGCGGGAACCCTAGAGAATCAGCCCTCAGAGCCTTTGGTAATAGACCGACCCCTCGCACCTGTTTGGGCTGGGTGTACAAGTCAGATTTTCATCAGGTTCGACGAGTATGTCTGGCAGTAGAGCGCGACCACTTCCGTGCCCGCCCGCTCGTCTGGCAGACACACACAGGAGAAAGATATGCCGTCAGCTACAAGCAGCGCCATCGTTTCCTGCCGCAGATCATCGCCCATCCGGTCTGGCCCTCCTTCAGGTCCCCTTGAGCCTGCGTCTCGTCGAGGAAATGGCCCGGGAGCGGGATCGTGGTTTCGTATGAGACAATCCGCCGGTGCGGCAACAAATGCGGTCCGCATACGGAGCCATTACGTCGCGGCACTTGATATTGCAGTGCAGCAAAGGTAGAGGGCCGCCCCTTATCGGAGTGTCGTCCATGGTCCTTACCAATACTGGTAGCGAGGCAGAACCCGTCGAACAGTCGAGCCATCCGGCAATCGAACAGCAAAGCCCCAAGGTGCTGATGCTAGGCGCGCTCGGCGTTGTCTATGGCGATATTGGCACCAGCCCGATCTACGCGTTCCGTGAGGCGCTGGTGGCGTCGTCGGGCGGCAATGTCGCCGAGCGCGGCGATATCCTCGGCGTGCTGTCGCTGATCATCTGGTCGCTGACTATCATCGTCACCATCAAGTACATCATGTTCGTGCTGCGCGCCGATAACGGCGGCGAGGGCGGCGTGCTGTCGCTGATGGCGTTAGCGCGCGGCAGTTTCCCCAAGCGGTCGGCGGTGATCCTGGGCATCGGCATCGTCGGCGCCTCGCTGTTTTTCGGCGACGCGGTCATCACGCCCGCGATTTCGGTGCTTTCGGCCGTCGAAGGCATGAACGTCGTCACGCCTGCTTTCCAGCCTTATGTGGTGCCGCTGACCCTGGTCATCCTCGCCATGGTGTTCGCGGTGCAGCGCTTTGGCACGGGTGGGGTGGGATTAGTCTTCGGTCCGGTGACCGCTGCATGGTTCCTGGCGATCGGCCTTTCCGGTCTCAACCACATCATCGCCGACCCGGAAATCCTGTGGGCGATCAGCCCGCATTACATTGTCGCCTTCCTGATCAATTCGCCCGACGTCGCTTTCGTCACCGTCGGCGCCATCTTCCTTGCCGTCACCGGCGCGGAAGCACTTTATGCCGATCTCGGCCATTTCGAACGCAGGCCCATCGTGGTCGCCTGGCTGTGGATCGTGTTTCCCTGCCTGCTGCTCAACTATGCCGGGCAGGGCGCTTTCGTGCTGGCGAAGAACGGTCACGTCGGCCACCCATTCTTCGAGATGAACGAAGGCTGGACGCTGATCCCGATGGTGGTGCTGGCAACCGCTGCAACGGTCATCGCCAGTCAGGCGGTGATTTCAGGCGCCTTCTCTCTGACCAGGCAGGCGGTGCAGCTCAACATGCTGCCGCGCCTCCAAATCTCGCACACGTCGGAGAGACAATCGGGCCAGATCTACATGCCGCGCGTCAATCTGCTGCTGGCGCTGGTGGTGATGATGCTGGTCGTCGGCTTCGGCGAGTCCAGCAAACTGGCCTCCGCCTACGGCATCTCGGTGACCGGCAACATGCTGGTGACGACGGTGCTGCTCTTCGTCGTCATGACGCGCATCTGGAAATGGCGGCTGTGGGTGGCGGTGGCGATGGCGTCGGTGTTCGCATTCATCGACATCGGCTTCTTTGCCTCCAACATCGTCAAGGTATTCGAGGGCGGCTGGGCCTCGCTGGCGGTGGCCTTCACCATCGTTCTGGCAATGTGGACCTGGGTGCGCGGCAGCCGCTATCTCTTCGACAAGACCCGCCGCAACGAAATCCCGCTCGATTTCCTCGCCGGCAATCTGTTGAAGAAGAAGCCGCAGTTGGTGTCCGGCACCGCCGTGTTCCTGACCAGCGATCCGCAAAGCGCGCCGACAGCGCTGATGCACAGCCTGAAGCACTACAACGTGCTGCACGAGCAGAACGTCATTCTGTCGGTGGTCACCGCACCGCAGCCGCTGGTGCCCGACAGCGAGCGGGTCAAGATGGAGACAGTCAACGAGTTGTTCATGCGGGTGACGCTGACCTTCGGCTATATGGAGCAGCCCAACATTCCGCGCGCGCTGGCGATCTGCCGCAAGCAGGGCTGGAAGTTCGACATCATGACGACGTCGTTCTTCCTGTCGCGGCGCTCGCTCAAAGCATCGCCCAATTCCGGCATGCCGGTGTGGCAGGACAAGCTGTTCATCGGGCTCGCCCGCTCGGCGGCCGATGCGACAGAGTATTTCCAGATCCCGACCGGACGCGTCGTCGAGATCGGAACGCAAGTGACGATTTAGGGCATGCCGCGGTTGAGAAGAATCGGTGCTGTCACATTGATTGAGCGGTAAGGAAATTCAGGTAGCAGCGCGCCCGGCACTGTAAGTTTCAGCGGCTTGATGCAGCGATAGCTGGCCGGGACGGCTGTCACGCTGTGGCGACACAATGCATGGCGGCGTTACGCAGGTCTCGATGTTGAGCCGATGACAGCGCATTGCAGGGAAAGTGGAGCAGGTCGGCAATCGGATCATGGATGCAAACGAACCGCTGAAGCTGGCGTGCCGACTTGAAGCGTTTCATGATCCTTTCGCGTCGTCGGGTCGGCTGGTGCGAATTCTCCGCTCGATAATTCAGGCCTGTGTGCGACCGGTGTTCGACGCCGGGCATGAGGTCGCGCATGGCGGCATCATAGGATCGGAGCTTGTCGGTGATCATGATCCGTGGTGTCCGCCCTTGAGCCTTCAACTTGCGCATCAGACGCTTTGCCGCCTTGGCATTTCGGCGGCTTTGTACCAGCACTTCGAGGACGAAGCCGTCCTGATCGACGGCACGCCAGAGCCACTGCTTCTTGCCACTGATAGCCACGACACATTCGTCGAGATGCCATTTGTCGCCCAGGCAGCCGGCTGACCGTCGCTTGATCTCTCGGGCGAAATTCCGTCCGAATTTCTCCGCGTAGCTTCGAGTGCGGCCCGCCTGCCGCACCGTCGCCGCGGCCGCGCCGAGTGCGAGGCGCTGCCGCCAGGCGCCGGCCCATTTTTCGTCCCGGCGCACGACCGCATCGAGCGTGGCGATCGCGGCGCCGCATGCGATCGCAGCATCTTCCGTCGCTAACGATCGTAAGATATGCGCGGCCGATGAAGGTTCCACCACCGTCGACGACCTCAACGAAGTTGATGTCGGTGGGTGTCTGATCGATCTGGCAGACATCCAGCGGGTGCGTGGCATGGATGTAACCCGGCCGCGCCTTGAGCCGTTGAAGATGCTTCGGGTTCGCTGATCTTTTCCTCGCGATCTCCTCGGGGCTGAACAGCGAGGGTATGCGACGCGCGACGGTGAGATAGGATGGAGTGGCCAGGCCGGCCTCCTCGCAGCGAGCCCGGACCTCGGCCACGACGGGAGCGAGCGGCGGAGCCTCCAGCACGAGCCACTGCGTCTTCACGATGATCTCCTCGATACCCTGGTCAAGTCGCTTTTTCCGAGTCCCGTCCCCGTCGCGCAGCAGCGACGTCACGGTCCGGTCGATGCGGTAGCGCGCCAGCAGATTGTAGATCTGGCGGGTCGACAGGCGCAGCTCCGCGGCGGCCCGCTCGATTGGCGCCTGACGGGGCCCCGCACCATGGAGGATCTTATCCAGCTCGCGGGCTACACGACGTGCCGCGGACCATGCTTCATCGGAGAGAGATGGGAAGGAGTTGCTTTTCGGTTGTGTAATCGGTTCGGCAAATGAGCGACCAATGAAATCGTTAGCGGAAAATCGGGGCTGTCGTAGCGCCAAAACCTAAACAACACCTGACTTTTCCCTGTTTGAAATCGGGAAGTAAAAGCGACACCGGTAAACCAGCGAGCCATCTCCAAATATGTGAATTGTGGATTGCTCCTCGACGGGAGCTGAGGGGCGGCTCCGCAAGCCTTACGACGCTCTTTGCGAGCCGTAGCTGCCGAGCTGGCAAAAGGCCGGGCTACGTCGCGCCAGCGCAATCGGCGCGCAGAAAATTACCCGCTCCGGGACCGCGGACCTCGTCAGCTTCTCGTAAGTATGCCCGAGTAGGTTGCTCAGCTGATCTGTGGACGTGAGGCTAGCGTGAACCGGCACAAATTTGACCTATCCAATGTAACAGGTTGGCGGCAGGTGCAGCCCCCGGCATCTCAAGAGCAAGCGGCACAGGCCGGGCAAGAGGGCTTTGAGCAGCGCTCGGGCGAGGCGCGCCAAGCCGCTGCCCAAATTCCCGCCCCCGGCGTTCCGGCTCTGCCAGACCCGTTCCATCCTCATCCGTCTCAGGGAGACCTGAGCCTCATCGAAGCCGCGGCCCGATGGGAAGCGCAGCCCATGATGCAAGGGAGCGGACAAGAACACGCCGCGGCGCCGTACGCCGGAGGCAGTGGGTCGATGCTAGGTGCCTCGGTGCTGCAGCCGGGTCACTCAACGGCGCGCCATCATCATGCGCCGGATTCGTCAGTGGTTGATCTGAATCCCCCCGCACCGTTCGAGTTGCGTGACCCTGCTCGTTCTGTGCCGGCGGCGGTGCAGCCAGATCCTCCAATAGTGGTCTCCGGTCACGACAAGGGTCCTCTTTATTCCAACGATGCGACCCTTGTCGAAGGGCTGAGGTCAGCTTACGCGGGTAAGGTCAACGAGAGCACGGTCACGCGCCGTGTAAATTCTCTTCTCGGCTTTAGTCGTTGGCTCCTTGAAAATAACAAGCCGGGATTTGCTGCTCGGCTTGACGCGCTGGATCAGGATCTCAGGGAGTACGTGAGCAAGAGTGGCTCCTCGGACGTGGCTGTGGCACTGGGTCGTCTCAAGACGTGGGCGGGCGGAGCGCCAGTGAGGGACCGCGCTGTCCTGAATCCCGACCCTGCCGACGCCGTGCTCATCAAAGAGTACGCAGCGGCTCTCATCAAAGAGTACAAAGAAGCGCCTGCGACCGGGCCGAATCCCCGTACCATTGAGGCCTATGGATCTGCTCTTAGACGTTTCAGTCAATACCTGGTTGAAAACAAAAAGCCGGGGATTGCGGCTCGGCTTCACGAGGGGTCGCTGGATGAAGATGCCAAACGCTATACGATCTCCAGTGGTGACCGGAGGATGGCTGCACTAGCTCATCTCCGGAAGTCCGCACTCGGGCGCGAAAAAATTGCCCTTGCTGCTCGTCCGGAAGACGCAGTCGGCATGGAGACTCGTGCCATTGGGGACGCCGCTGCGCAGCACAGCGGGCCGCAGAAGGCATTGGGTCGGCCAGAGTATCTCCCTGGGAAAGCTAAGCAGCTGAGCGAGATCGGCAATTCAGGCGCTCGCGTGCTGATGCAGGCCCCCACCCATCAAGTGAGTGCATTGCCATGGGAAGCG
>NZ_JAMYMV010000083.1:0-23934 GCF_040318715.1 Mesorhizobium sp. M1050
CATCGTCAGATTGAGGAACAAAGGCGGGCAGGTCGTCATCATCATGCGGGCGCAACAGAGCCTGGACAGCCGGCACCATGACTTGCGGAACCAGCATCATTTCCAGACCGAGCGCGCGAGCGACATTCATGAGCGTCGTCGCACGCGCCGCTGCGGCTCCCTTTTCGATATCGCGATAGCGGGGACGGGATATGCCCGCCAAATCAGCGACCTGCTCCTGTGTCATGGTTGCGGCGAGCCTCGCATGTCTGAGAACCCTCCCGATTTCACGTAGAATTTCCGATTCAGAGGTCATAATTGAAATGATGCCTATACGATCCACAACCATGTGTAATGATCTGCAAAGATATCTCATTCAGTAAACATGTCAACCTTTTATGATCCGTTAACATATCATCTTTAGGATCTATGGTGCGCAAAGAGATCAATTCCTCACTCGGGACCTGCCTTTGGCTCTCGGTTGATATCGACCTCCGCGCGACCTCACTGGCGACGAGATCGATGCGGCGATCATCGAACGAACCAGTTCATCATCAGCATCGCGGCCTTCAGCACGAAGCTCTCGGCATCACGTGAAACTGCAGCGAAGCGAGTCAGGACCAGTTCGAAGCTCTGGCCGCCTCCCAACAACAACGAGGTCAAATATGATCAAGAAGCTTGATCGAATCGCGTTCTGACGACGTGTCAACAGTCAACGCCGGTCTTGACGAGACGCGAGAACAAAGCGAAAACATCCAGGATGGGTTTGGACAGGTGGCGATCGCCTATGCAAATTGCGAATGACTCGGCGGATCTGTTCCGTCACGTGAGCGCCGAGAAGGCTGCATTCTACCGCTGCATCATGGACGTCTTCGCGGCGGCCAAGCGGCAATACCGCCTGCAGTTGAGGCCCGACGAAGTGCTTGCCGAAGCCCGATGGTCGGCCGGGCCGCCGCGCATCGAGGAAGTGAATACGGCGCTTACCCAGCTTGCAGAATGGGGCAATCTCGAATCACATCCGGATACCGCACGGGTTTCCAGCCTCAGCGACTTTTACCGCGCACGCTTTCTCTACCGGCTCTCGCAGGGCGGCGAGGCGGTGGAATCTGCGTTGGCGGTCTTCGTGCAGACCTTGCAACGTCGCGCCGAACTGCAAACCGTGGCGCTCGAAGATATAGCGAGCCGGCTGCAGGCGCTTCAGGCATTGGCCGGCGCGGTCGAACCCGACGTGGCCAAGATCCACGAAACGCTGCGGGATCTGGTGCGTGTATTCGAAGGCTTGGCCGAGAACGCGCAGGCGTTCATGGCCGGCGTCGCTCGCAGCATCGAGCTGCAGCAAGCCGAGGCGGTGGCGGTTGCAAACTACAAAAAGCGGCTGATCGACTATCTGGAACGTTTCATGGGCGACTTGGTGCGCCGTTCCGACACCATCGCGCGCCTCATCCTGGCTTTGGAACCGGGCGTCGATGCCCTGCTTGGGCAGGTGGCCGAGCGCGAATCGCGCGACGCGGCTCCCGGCGGCGCGCAGGATCAGGCCGAGTCGCGGAACGGCTACCTGCGAGCCTGGCGAGAACGCTGGAAGGGTCTGCGCGGCTGGTTCCTCAGCACCGGCCACGAGCCGCCGCAAGCCGAACTGTTGAGGGCACGGGCGCGGTCCGCCATCCCGCAGCTCCTCGCTGCGATCGCTGCGCTCAACGAGCGGCGCAGCGGCCGCAGCGATCGCTCGGCGGACTTTCGCCTGCTCGCCGGCTGGTTCGCCGCTTGCTCCGACAATAGCGAGGCACACCGGCTTGCTCGAGCCGCCTTCGCGCTTAATCCGGCGCGGCATTTCTCGCTCAACGCCGACGCGGACGCCGAACTGCCGGCCAGCACCTCCTGGGCCGACGCCGCACCGCTCAGGATTCACCCGCGTCTGCGCGAATATGGCGAAGCCACCCCGCGCGGACCGCTGCCGCGCGTGCGCGACCGCGCCGAGGAGCGTGCACTCCTATCGCTCCAGCTCGCAGAGGAATCGCTCCAGGTGGAAGCGGCGCGCAAGCGCCTCGCCACCAGCCGCCCCGCGCGGCTTTCGGATCTAGGAGAGCTCAACATGCATGCCTTCGGCCTGTTCCTGGGCCTGCTCGGGGAGGCGCTGAGTGAACAGGCCGGGCCGGAGACGCCGGTGGAGCGGCGGACGGGCGACGGCTTGTTGCACATCCACCTGAAGCCGCTCGCCCCCGACAGCCGCGCCACGATCGAAACGCCGCGTGGCATCTTTGCCGGGCGCGACCATCTGATCACCATTACACCCTTGCAGGACGGTCGATGAAAGCGGCGAACGGCTCCAACGACAGTCACGGCATCGGCCTGCTGCAGCAGCGCTTCCAGCGCGAGGAGTTTCGCTCCTGCGTGCGCGCCCTTCTGATGACGCCGCTCATGGGTCCGGCGCACGAAGATTTCGCTGGCGTACGCCGCCAGGCCGAAGCATTGCGCGAATGGTTTTCGCGCGAGGCGGGCTGGATACTGCAGGTCGAGCGCGAGGGTGCGCGCCTCTACAAGCGGCCCGGAGATCTCGCCGATGCCATGCGCGGCCTTCCCGGCTACGATCGGCGCCGCTACGTGCTGCTTTGCCTCGCCTGCGCGGTGCTCGAACGCGCCGACCCGCAGATCACCTTGCGCCTGCTGGGAGAGAGGCTGCTGGAACTCGCCGCCGAGCCGGCGCTCGACTTCACCTTCACGCTTGAGGCACAACACGAGCGGCGCGAACTCGTGTCGGTGTGCCGCACCTTGCTGGGCCTCGGGGTGCTGCACCGCGTCGCCGGCGACGAAGAAACATTCGTGCGTGCCGGAGGCGATCAGGCAGATGCGCTCTACGACGTGCAGCGCCGCATGCTCGCCGGCATGCTGGCGGCGGTACGCGGCCCGTCCACCTGGACGCCGGAAGAAGCGCCGGTGACGCTCGAAGCGCGGTTGCGCGCCATGGTCGACGAACATGTCGCGGACAGCGAGGAAGGCCGGCGCACCGCACTGCGCCACCAGCTCGCACGCCGGCTTCTCGACGATCCGGTCGTCTATGTCGAGACATTGGACCCGGAAGCCCGCGCCTACTTCTTCAACCAGCGCGGAGCCATGGCCGCCCGCCTGTGCGATGCAGCCGGCCTGGTGGCGGAGCAGCGCGCCGAAGGTGTGGCGCTGGTCGACGAAGCCGGCCTGCTGACCGATGTGGCGATGCCGGCCGAAGGCACCGACGCCCATGTGACGCTGCTCGTCGCCGAGCATCTGGCCGCGGGCCAAAGGCAGCGGCGAAAGGATGGCGCCTACACGACGCAGGCTCCCGTCCTGCGAGAGCACGACATTGCCGACTTCCTGCATGAGGCTAAAGGCAAGTACGGACGCTACTGGCGCAAATCGGCACGCGAGCCCGGCGCCGAACGCGAGCTTGCGGCAATCGCTATCGATCGGTTGGAAAAGCTGCAACTGGTGGTACGAAAAGGCGGCGCCGTGCACCCGCTGCCGGCGCTCACCCGCTTTGCGCTGGGCGAGGCCGAAATTCGCGAAACCCGCGATGCACCAGCCCAGGCCACCGGCTCTCTGTTCGGACCGACATGAACGACCGCTTGAACCTGCTCATTTCGCCATTGGGAAAGCCCGCGTTGCCTACACCGACGCGGCAACGCTGGCAGCCTCTGCGGCTGGGTCTGGTCGAGCTCTATCACTATGACAGCGAGGAATTCTGGTTCCGCGACGGCCATCTGCTGCTGCGCGGCAATAACGGCACTGGCAAGTCCAAGGTGCTGTCGCTGACGCTGCCGTTCCTGCTCGACGCGCAGCTCAAACCCTCACGCATCGAGCCCGATGGCGACGCCGGCAAGAGGATGGCCTGGAACCTGCTGATGAACAGCCACGACCGGCGCAACGGCTATGCGTGGATCGAGTTCGGTCGCGTCGCCGAAGACGGCACACCGCATTACCTTTCGCTCGGCGTCGGCCTCTCGGCAACGGCCGCCCGCTCCCAGGTCGACAGTTGGTTCTTCCTGCTGGAAGACGCCGACGGCGCGCCGCGCATTAACCAGGATCTGTGGCTGACGAGCGAGCATCGGATCGTGCTCACCAAGGAGCGCCTGCGCGATGCACTTGAAGGCCGCGGCCAAGTGTTCGACACCGCCGCCAGCTATCGCCGCGCGGTCGACGAGCGCCTGTTCCATCTGGGCGCCAAGCGCTACGACGCGCTGATGGATACGCTGATCCAGCTTCGCCAGCCGCAGCTTTCCAGGAAACCAGACGAAGCCGCGCTGTCGAACGCGCTGACCGAGGCCCTGCCGCCGCTGGCGCCCGAACTGCTCGGCGACGTCGCCGAGGCGCTCGGGCAACTCGAGGAAGACCGCCGTCAGCTCGACGAATATCAGGCGCTGGCCAAGGCGGTCGGCCGCTTCGAGGAGCGTTATCACGTCTATGCCGGTACGCAGACCCGCAGGCAGGCGCGTCTGCTGCGCCAGGCCCAGACGGAGTTCGACAATGCCAGCCGGGCGCGCGGCGAAGCCCAAGCCCGGTTCGACGAAGCGCAAACGCGGGAGGCGCTCGCCCAGACGGCCCATGACGATTCGGAAATCACCCTGGCGCGCGGGCGGGCGCGGCTCGACGCCTTGCGCTCCGATCCGACGATGCAGGACGCCAATCGTCTCGAAAGCGCCGAGAAGGAGATGGCGGCACGCCGGCAGGCGATGCAGAAAGCCGCGGCGGCGGTCGAGCAGGCAGGCCGGCGGCTGGGACTCAGCGCCGAAGAAACCAGCCGCACCGGTCGGCGCGCCGAACAGGCGGAGCGCGCCCTGGCCGAGCTGCGCCGGCAAAGTGCCGTTCACGCCGACGCGGCAGGCATCGCCGGCCAGCACACCGCAAGCCCGCTTGCCACATTGGAGGCTTCCGCGCTGGTCGAGTTGACGCAGCATGCTTTCGACAGAGCCTGCGACGAGCTTCGCAGTCTTGTTGCCGGCCGGCGTGAGCAGATCGCCCTTCTGCGTCGCCGTCACGGCGAAGTCGCGCAAGCCGAGGCCACCTATATGCGGCGCCGCGAAACCCAGGACGAGCGACAGGTCGAAGCCGAAGAGGCTGCTGAACGTCGCACGCAGGCCGATGCGGAGGTCGAACGTCAGGGCCGGGACCTGATGGAAAGCTGGGATCGCTATTTCATCGGCCTGAAGCAACTGCGAGTCGATCCAGACGCCAAATTCGCGGCCCTGACGACCCTGGCGGAATGGGCCGCGACGCCGCAAGGTGACAATCCCGCCCGGCACCTGCTGCAATCGGCGCATGAAGCGACAAGCTTCGCGCTGACGCAACGTCGCGCGGCGCTCGACGGCCAACGGCAGACGCTGGAGGCGGAACGCGGGAGCCTCGACGACGAACGCCAACGCCTGGAAGCCGGCGACGACATGGCGCCGCCCCTGCCCTATACGCGCGACGCCTCCGTTCGGGGCGCGCGTCAGGGCGCGCCGTTCTGGCAAGTGTTGGATTTTCGCGACACGGTGGCTGCGCCGCAACGCGCCGGCCTCGAAGCCGGCCTCGAAGCCGCCGGCCTGCTCGACGCGTGGATCTCGCCGGACGGCCACCTTCAGTCCGGCGATGATGGCGCGCCGCTATACGACACGCAGGTGCTGGAACGGCGAAAGTCTTCTCCATCGCTTGCCGATTTTCTGGAAGTCACCGTGCCAGCCGGCAGTACGGTGCCGGCCGATGTCGTCGAGCGCGTGCTGTCCAGCATCGCCTGCGCGGATAGCGACCCTGTCGACACCGAGGCCTGGATCGCCGCCGACGGCCGATATCGTCTCGGCGCCCTGACCGGCGCCTGGGGCAAGCCGGCGGCGGTCTATATCGGACATGCTGCCCGCGACGCGGCCCGCACGCGGCGGCTGGCCGAGATTGCCGAGCGCCTGACGCAGCTTTCCGACGAATTGGCGGCGGTGCAGGCCACGGCTGGGCAGATCCCGCTGGACCGCGAGCAGACCGACGAAGAATGGCGCAGGGCGCCCGCCGACGAGATGCTGCGCAGCGCTCACTTGTCCGCCGCTGCCAGCGCCCGCGCCGCGCGTCGCGCCAGTGAAAGGCTTGCCGAAGCGGATATGCGGTGCCGTGAGGCCGAACAGGCACTCAAGGCCGTGCGCGAACAGCTCGCGGCGGATGCCGCTGACCTGCGCCTGCCCGGATCGCCCGAGGCGCTGCCCGCCGTCGAAACGGAGGTGGATCATTATCGCGACACGCAGGTCCGGCTCGAGCAAGCCGCCCACGAGCTGCGCCTGGCGCTGCCCGAATGGCAACGGCAATTTGCCCGGGAGAACGAAGCGCGGGACGATCTCCAGCAGCGCGAGCAGGAGTCCGCGGCGGCCCGCGTGGAAGCCGAGGAGGCCCTTGCCCGGCTCGAAGTGCTGCGTGACATGGTCGGCGCCAAGGTCGAGGAGTTGCAACGGCAGCTCGCCGAAGCACGTGTCGCGGTCGAAGTCGGAGAGGTTGCGCTGAAGCTGGCCGGTGACGCCCTGCGCAAGGCGGGCGAGACGCGGGCGGTGGCGAACCAGCAGGCCGAGACCGCGACCAGCGTCTTGCACGAGCGCGGCGAGGCGCGCGCCCAGGCGATCTCCAAATTGCAGCAGTTTGCCGGCACCGGCCTGCTGTCGGCAGCACTGCCGCGTGTCGAACTGCCGGACATGGGGGCCCAGTGGACGATCGATCCGGCGCTGACGCTGGCCAGGCGGACGGAACAGGAACTGTCGACCCTCAAGGACGACGACGAGGCATGGGCGCGCGTTCAATCGGAGCGAACGGCCGGACCGACTCGCCGGCCGACTCGCCGAAGAGATCGCCCAGCGCAGCGAATTGCTGACCGCTAGCGAACGGACCGTTCTTGAGAACCATTTGCAAGCCGAGATCGCCGCTGAAATCCAGCGTCTGCTGCAAGCCGCCGAACGGCAAGTCGATGCCATCAACAGAGAGCTCCATAAGCGCCCCACCTCGACCGGCGTGCGCTATCGCCTGCTGTGGCAGCCGCTAGCCGAGGAGGAAGGTGCGCCGGTGGGCCTCGACGTGGCGCGCAAGCGCCTGCTCAACACCAGCTCGGATCTCTGGTCGGCGGAGGACCGGCGAGTCGTCGGCGCCATGCTGCAGCACCGCATCTCGGCTGAGCGGGAACGTGCCGATTCCAGCAGCGGAAGGGACAGTGGCACCCTGCTCGACCAACTTGCCCGCGCGCTGGACTATCGCCACTGGCACCGTTTTCGCGTCGAACGCTGGCAGGAGGGGCATTGGCGCAAGCTTTCCGGACCCGCCTCGAGCGGCGAGCGGGCGCTCGGCCTGACGGTGCCGCTGTTCGCCGCGGTCGCCAGCTTCTACAGCCAAGGCAGCTATGCCCTGGCGCCGCGGCTGATGCTGCTCGACGAAGCCTTTGCCGGCATCGACGACACGGCGCGCGCGCACTGCATGGGGCTGATCCGCGAGTTCGATCTGGACTTCGTCATCACCAGCGAGCGCGAGTGGGCGTGCTATGCCGAACTGCCGGGCGTCGCCATCTGCCAATTGCAGCGGCGCGAAGGCATCGATGCCGTGTTCGTGTCGCGATGGACCTGGGATGGCCGGGAGAAGACATCCGAGGCCGATCCCGATCGCCGATTTGCGCCGGCATGAACGACCAGATCGACCCGCGACTGCAACGCCTGCTCGGCGGCGAGCATCTCGCCCCGCTGCGCAAGCGGCTGCGCCAGCGTTTCGAGCGCGCGCCGCTCGACGAGGCCGTAGAATACATTCGCGTCGGCGAGCTCAGCGCGGAGGAACATGCAGCACTGGCCTCGCTGCTCGGGCGCCCGCAGCGCCGTTCCAAGTCCTTGCGGATCGACGTTCGCCGCATCGACGCCGACCTGCAGCGTGCCGGGCTCGCCCCTTCCCTGCGCGATGCCCTGGAAAGGCTCGACGGTCCCATCCCTCACCTCGCCAGGGCGCGTCTCCGGCTGCAAACGCTATGGTCGGGCGTCGTCGACGGATGCGGCCACCCCGGTCTGGCCGACCTGCTCAGGGCGCCGGCGGGCATCGGCCTGCTCAAGCGGCTCGCGCGGCAGGAACCGGCAGTGGCGGCGCGGCTCTGCCACCATGCTGAAGAGGTGCTGCGGCATTTGCCGGCAAACGGCGTCACGCGTTCGCAACTCGCTGCCGAGGTGCTGGGCGATGCACACGCGCTCGACAATGGCCGCGGCACCGCAGCACTCGTGCTGGCAGTCTGGCGCCAGACTGCCGCGCCGGCTCCCGACGAGAATGGCGACATGCCAGAGGAGCCAGGGGAGGACGCCGATCTCGAACCGGCCGGCGGCGCGGAGCGGGCGCGCGAGATCTGGGCCAGGGCAGGCGTGCTGGTCAACGAGCTGGCACGCCCGGCCCTGTTCCTGAACCTGCCGACACGCGAAGCCGGAAGCGATCGCAGGCCCTTGGGCGAGCCGGCCTATGCCTCGCTGCGATCGCTGCTTCGTTCGCCGCCCCGTTGGGATGCGGCGGGCCGCACCGTTTTCGTATGCGAAAACCCTAACCTGCTCGCCATCGCCGCAGACCAGTGGGGCGCTGGCTGCGCCCCGTTGGTCTGCACCGACGGCATGCCCGCCGCCGCGCAACGATGCCTCCTATCCCAACTTGCGCAGGCGGGCGCGCGGCTCCGCTATCACGGCGATTTCGACTGGCCGGGATTGCGTATCGGCAACCACGTCATGCGCGAACATGGCGCGGAGCCGTGGCGCTTTGGCGCCATCGACTATCTTGCCGCCGTCCAGGCGGCGCCGAGCATGGCCCATCCACTCGGAGGGCAGTCGGTCGAAGCGTCATGGGATGCGGCGCTGACGCTCGCCATGGGTGAACACCGCGTGGCCATCGCCGAGGAAGCGGTGGCCACTTCGTTGTTGCAGGATCTCGATGATCGATAAAGCATGCTTCCTTCACGGAGGCCAAGCGTTGATCAATTGTAGCCTTGCGGGCTGCGAGGTCTGCCTTGTCCGATGGCCGACCACGACGCCGCCTGTCGGGGTCGCGGCCCTGCGGCCACACCTCGCGGGCCTTATCGGGATGCCCGGTCGCAGACCAAAGCAGCGGTTCAAAAGGTGGTGGGCGTTTATGGCGGCCTCGACATTCTCGTCAACAACGCGTTCGACCCTTCCGTCCCTTATTCGTCTGTCCTCGATCTATCCGTGGATCAGCTTCAGCGTAATTTGGACGTCGGCCCGATCGCCTATCTGCGCTTCATGCAAGCGGCATATCCGCATCTTCAGGCAAGTCAGGAAGGCCGCATCATCAACTTCGGCTCGATGGCAGGCGTGATCGGCCTTGTCGGCATGGCGCCCTACAACATGGCGAAGGAAGCCGTGCGCGCTCACCAGAACGGCTGCTCGCGAATGGGCGGGCGACAAGATCACCGTCAACAATGTTCTTCCCGTTGCGGAAACCTGGGGGCCGGAGGCAAACGTCCCCCCGCCGACTAATCCGCTCGGCCGGTATGGCTCGCCGGAGGAGGATATCGCGCCGGTGGTGCTCTTCCTCGCGAGCAAGGATGCGCATTTCCTGACCGGATACACCCTCACGCCCGACGGCGGCTCGATCATCGACAGCGCGCGCTAACCCCGGGAGAACCGGCAAGTCGAAACCAGCGAAATCAGTGGTGCGCGGGTAGACGTTGGGTGGCCTTGCTGGCGCGCTTGCGTAGCTCGCCGATATCCCGTTTCGGCGGCGCGCCGAAGAGGCGGTTATATTCGCGGCTGAATTGCGAAGGGCTTTCGTAGCCTACCTGAAAGGCGGCGGCGGCCGCGTCGAAATCCTCGTTCAGCATCATCCGCCTCGCCTCGTTCAGCCGCATCCACTTCTGATACTGCAGCGGGCTCATCCCGGTGAGCTGGCGGAAGTGGTGATGAAGCGTGGATGTGCTCATCTGCACATGGGCCACGAGTTCATCGATGCTTAGCGGCCGAGCGTAGTTCACCTTGATCCAGTCGATGGCTCTGGCGATGCGTTGGCTGTGGCTTCCGGCCGCTGCGATCTGCAGCAGGCGGGGCCCAACGTCGCTCTTAAGAAGCCGGAAATGGATCTCGCGCTCAATGAGAGGGGCGAGGATCGAAATCTCATCCGGTCGGTCAAGCAGCGCCAGCAGGCGCGCGAAGGGCTCCAGCAATTCAGGCGTGACGGTGCCTAGTGCGGCGCTTCCCTCGTCATTGCGATCACGAGGCGCCAGCAGACGCACGTGTCCGGCCAATTCGGTAATCACGCGAAGGTCGAGGCGGAGAGCCAATCCCAGGCAAGGCTTCTCGGGGCTGGCCTCTAGCACCTGCGAGCTGCCCGGAAGGTCGAGCGAGGCAATCAGAAATCGCTCGGTGTCATAGGCATAGGCTTGATCACCGATCAGCAGCTGTTTGGCGCCCTGAGCGACGAAAACGATGCTGGGCTCGATCAGGCAGGGATTGGGTTCCGTGAGCTTCTCTCGCCGGAAGAACGTGAGATAGGGGATCGCCGTAGAGCTATCCTGCTCCCCGGTTCCACCCTCCGTTCTGCGGTCGATAACGGCCGCCAACTGTTCGAGCACGTGGCCGTTCGATACCGGCGAGGTGGCGGGTTGGTGCTGATTGCGCGTCGGATGCTTCGTGGATGTCATAGCATCCTTCTATCCCAAGCCCCGCGCCGCTGTCTGCGAAAAATTATGCAGCCGGATTATTAGGCAAGAAAACAGCCGGATCGTTCTACCTGGTGCTTGATGAAGCATGAGATGATGCAATCCGTCAAAAATGCATGGGGCCCTTATGCGGCCTCGAACAACGGAGGTTCGCAATGATCAAAGACAAGGTCGTGGTGATCACTGGCGCTTCATCGGGAATCGGCGAAGCGACCGCCAAATTGCTGGCGCGCAGGGGCGCCAAGGTCGTGCTCGGTGCGCGTCGCGACGACAGGCTCAAGCAGATCGTCGCCGAGATCGGGGCGCAAGGAGGTCAGGCAGCCTTCCGTGAGTTGGACGTAACGAGCCAGTCGGACAACGATGCCATCATCAATCTCGCCAAAGAGCGCTTCGGCGGGGTGGATGTCATCTTCCTCAATGCCGGCATCATGCCAAATTCGCAGCTTTCCGCGCTCAAGACCGACGACTGGCACCAAATGGTCGATGTGAACATCAAGGGTGTCCTGAACGGCGTCGCGGCGGTGCTGCCGACATTCACCGCGAAGAAGTCCGGACAGGTGATCACCACCTCGTCGGTCGCGGGTCTTAAGGCTTATCCGGGCGGTGCGGTCTATGGCGGCACCAAGTGGTTCGTGCGCGACTTCATGGAAGTGCTGCGCATGGAGTCGGCGCAGGAAGGGACGAACATCCGGACCGCGACCATCTATCCGGCCGCCGTCAACACTGAGCTGTTGAATGCGATCAGTGACAAGGCGACCGCCGAGACGATGCAGAAGGTCTACGACCAGTACGGTATCTCGCCCGAGCGGATCGCCGAAATCGTCGCGTTCGCGATCGACGCACCGGACGATACGACAATCAACGAGTTCACTGTCGGGCCGGCCAATCAGCCCTGGTGAGACGACAACTTGTCGGACCCGGCCGAGGAGGATGCACAGCACGCCTCGGCACACCAACCTAATAGCCCACCATGCGCTGCGGGTAGCGCCGTGGGCTGCCCGCCTGAATGGCGGAAACGATCAAGAGGATAGATCCCATGACCAAGCAAATGGATGCCGGAACCACAGTTCCGAGCCTCGCAGTTGATGCCGACCGGCGGCGCCTGCTCAAGATCACCGCGGCAGGTGTAGCTGCCGTCGGCTTCACCTCCCTTCTCAACATCCCAACAGCAAAGGCGCAAGACATGTCGAACGGTGCTGACAATTTCTTCAAGAGCGATAAGGCGACGCTGGAGAAGGTCACCTTCAAGAGCGCGTACAAGACCAACGTGGTGGGCAATCTTCACGTCGCCAAAGCCCTGAACCGCAACGCCAAGCATCCGGCGATCATCGTCAGCCACCCGATGGGCGCGGTCAAAGAACAGAGCGCCAATCTCTATGCCGCCAAGATGGCGGAACAGGGCTTCGTCACGATCGCAATCGATCTGCCCTTCTGGGGCGAAAGCCAGGGAGAGCCCCACCAGTCGGTCTCCACGGACTTCTACTCGGAGGCCTACAGCGCCGCCGCCGACTATCTCGGCAAGCTCCCGTATGTGGACCGCGAACGGATCGGCGTGATCGGCATCTGCGGCAGCGGCGCGTTCGCACTGAGCGCCGCCAAGATTGACCCCCGCCTGAAGGCGGTCGCCACGGTTAGCATGTACGACCACGGCACGCTGTATCGGAAGGGTCTGGGCGGCAAGCAGACTCGAGAAGAACTTCAGGCATTCCTTGCGACAGCTGCACGGGAGCGCGTTGCCGAGGCGGATGGCGCGGAAATCGCCTATACGGCGGGCGCGCCAATCGCACTCACCGGCAATGCGATCGGGGACGAGTTCTACGATTTCTACCGCACGCCGCGCGGCGAAGTCACGCCGGCCTATGCGTCGCCCAAGACCAGCACCATGCCGACGGTCGTGACCAACGTGAAGTTCGTCAACTTTTACCCGCTAGAGGACCTCGACACGGTCTCGCCCCGGCCCCTGCTGTTCATCGCCGGCGACCAGGCTCATTCCCGGGAATTCAGCGAACTGGCGTTCTCCAAGGCCGCCGAGCCGAAGGAGTTGCACTGGGTCAAGGGCGCGGGTCACGTCGATCTGTATGATCGCGTAAACCTCATTCCGTTCGACAAGCTGAAGTCGTTCTTCGATCAGCATCTCGCCGCTTAGTAGAAGCAAACTCTTGCGTGGCCGCAACCGAGACGGCGTTTGGCGTTTGCCACCCAAGAGCTTCGCCGCGACTGTATCGCGCCGATGCTCCGACCAGCTTATCGAAGGTGTCTGAGGGGCGGATCGCCTCATCCTTCGATCGCACGGATACCCTCGGACGGGCAAAAATCATTCCCACTCGATCGTCCCCGGCGGCTTTGAGGTGACGTCGTACACGACGCGGTTGATGCCGCGGACTTCGTTGATGATGCGGGTGGCGGCGGCGCCGAGGAAGGCCATGTCGTAGTGGTAGAAATCCGCCGTCATGCCGTCGACCGAGGTGACGGCGCGCAGGGCGCAGACGAATTCGTAGGTGCGTCCGTCGCCCATCACGCCGACCGTCTGCACCGGCAGCAACACGGCGAAGGCCTGCCAGATGGCGTCGTAGAGGCCGGCCTTGCGGATCTCGTCGAGATAGATGGCGTCGGCTTCGCGCAGGATCTCCAGCTTTTCGCGGGTGATGCCGCCCGGGCAGCGGATGGCGAGACCGGGGCCGGGAAAAGGATGGCGGCCAATGAAGCTTTCGGGCAGGCCGAGTTCCTTGCCGAGCGCCCTCACCTCGTCCTTGAACAGTTCGCGCAGGGGCTCGACCAGTTGCATGTTCATGCGCGCCGGCAGGCCGCCGACATTGTGATGCGACTTGATCGTCACCGACGGGCCGCCGGTGAAGGAGACGCTTTCGATGACGTCGGGATAGAGCGTGCCTTGCGCCAGGAAATCGGCGCCACCGAGTTTCTCGGCCTCCTCCTCGAACACCTCGATGAACAGCCGGCCGATGGTCTTGCGCTTTTTCTCGGGATCCGACTCGCCCTCCAGGGCGCCGATGAAACGGTCCGATGCGTTGACCAGAATGAGCGGCAAATTGTAGTGCTCGCGGAACATCGCCACCACGCCGGCGGCCTCGTCCTTGCGCATCAGGCCGTGGTCGACAAGGATGCAGGTCAGCTGGTCGCCGACCGCCTCGTGGATCAACAGCGCCGCAACGGAGGAGTCGACGCCGCCCGACAGCGCGCAGATGACCTTGCCCTTGCCGACCTGCTTGCGAATGGCCTCGATCGCGTGCTCGCGGTAGGCGCGCATGGTCCAGTCGCCCTCGATGCCGGCGATGTTGTGGACGAAGTTCCTGAGCAGCCGGGCACCGTCCGGCGTATGCACCACCTCGGGGTGGAACATGATGCCGTACATCTTGCGCTCGATGTTGCCGAAGATGGCGAAGGGCGAGCCTTCCGACTTGCCGAACACTTCGAACCCCTTGGGCAAGGAGATGACACGGTCGCCATGGCTCATCCACACCTGGTGGCGCTGGCCAGGGGCCCACAGGCCCTCAAACAGCGGGCTGTCCTTTTCGATCTCGACGAAGGCGCGGCCGAATTCGCGATGGTCGGAGCTTTCGGCGACGCCGCCCATCTGCACGCACATGGCCATCTGGCCGTAGCAGATGCCGAGCACGGGCACGCCGGCATCGAAGACGATCTGCGGCGCGCGCGGACTGCCGATATCGCCGGTCGAAGCCGGGCCGCCGGAGAGGATCACGGCCTTTGGATTGATGCGCTTGAATGCCGCTTCGGCCGACTGGAACGGCACGATCTCGGAAAACACGCCGGCCTCGCGGATGCGGCGGGCGATGAGCTGGGTAAACTGGCTGCCGAAATCGACAATCAGGACGGTGTCGGGATGATTGGCTGTTTTCATGGCGAGCGTTTAGAGAAAGAAACGAGTCGGCGCAATGGGTTGAGAGGCCTAGCTGTCACTTCGATTCCACGACTTCACCTTCAGCGCCAGCGTCTTCATCCGTTGCAGCAGCTTCTCCGGCCGCGAGCGCCCGCAGAGCGCCCATCAGCGCCGTGAACCGCTCCTCGCCAATGCGACTGACATAGCGGCGCTCGATCTCCATCTTGATACGATCGCCGTCTCGCAAGGCATCCAGTCCCTTGCGGGTGTAGCGCACCAGCTTACCGCGGCCATCTTGCGGATCAGGCAGACGCTCGACGATGCCTTCCGCCTCAAGGCCGTCGAGCAGTTGCTGGATCGCCTGCTTGGAGATTGCCGAGCGTTCGATCAATGCCGATTGCCGCATGCCTACCCTGGCGATGTGTCCAAGCAATCCGGCGCGCGCTTCGGTGAACCAGCCGTGACCGGCGGCCCGCATCGCAGCGGCAAATTCGGCCTGCCAGGCACGGCTTGCCTGCCATAGCCGCCAGCCAATGTGATCGGGGAGCGTTTCGGTTTTTTTGTCAAGATGCTTGACCAAATTCAATTCACCCTGTAGATAGTCAAGTAGCTTGACTATACGCTAACCTTACGTGGCGACCATGGCCGAAGCAATCGCCGAATTCACTCAAGGAGAACAATATGACGGCGCTGCAAAAGGAAAGTCTTGCGATCCTCATTCCGGGCATGACCCATGTGCTGGAGCGAAACGGCAAGGAGGCCTACGTCTATTTTGAGAACGAAGGCGCCGCGCACATGCTTCTCGATGATGGCGAGGCGCGCAGCGGGCGCTGGAGGATGCTCGATGACGGCTATGTCACGGACTGGGACACGGGTGTGACAGGGCGCTGGACCCTGCACCATGAACGGGGATCCATCACCTACGTCAACCGCGACAATGCCGTTCGCTTCAGGATGATCGGGGTGCTGTTCGGCAACGCTAAGAACCTGCCGCGTCAGCAGCCCTGAAATCGATTGCGCCCGACTCGATCGCCAGTTCGAGGCGCGTGACGGCGTCTGCCAGCTTCTCGTCGATGATGTGCAAATATTCGGTCCAGTCGCCGACGTGCCTGAGATCAGCCGCGCCGTCGGAAATGCCGCGCAGTCCTACCAGCGGGACATCGAACAACTGGCAGGCGCGCAGGCAAGCGAAGGTTTCCATGTCGACCATGTCGGCGGCGATCGCGTCATAGGCCGCACCTGTGACGATCGCGCCGCCGGTCGACAGCGTCGCTTCCTTGATTCCAGCAATTCGCAGGGGCAGCGGCACCGTCACCGGCAGATCGAGAAACGGCGTCGCTCCTTTCTCGAAACCGAGCGGCGAGGCGTCGATATCGCGATAGCTGACCGAGACCGCCTGGTAGATTTCTGTCTGCTCCAGCGTCCGGCTGCCGGCTGAGCCGAGCGACACGACGAGATCCGGCAGCGCCTTCCGCGACTTCAGCCAGGAGAGTTCGGCGCTTAGCCTGACGCCGGCCTCGACCGGGCCTACCCCCGTCATCAGTGGCGTGAACAGTTGTTTGAGGTGCGGGCCGTATTCGGCCTGCGCCGCCATGACGAAGAGGACGTCCTTGCCGCCTAGTCGCGCAACGTCGCCCATCGGATCAGCCTTCTATGCCGTCGCGCCCGACCACCGTCATCATCGTTCCGGTCATGGTGGCGATCAGCTTGGCCTCGCCGTCGGCGGCGAAGGCATAGGCCTGGCCGTCGGCCACGATGATGGTGCGGCCGGGTTTGGTCACCGAGCCGCGGAACAGGAAGCGCTCGCCTCGGCCCGGCGCCAGCAGATTGACCTTGAACTCGATCGTCAGCACGCCTGAGTTTTCGGGCATCAGCGAAAACGCCGCATAGCCGCAGGCCGAGTCTAGCGCGATCGAAATGACGCCGGCGTGGAGAAAGCCGTGTTGCTGGGTGAGCGCGGCCGAATAGGGCATCTCGATCTCGATGATGCCGGGCGTCACCAGCGTCAGTTCGGCGCCGATCGTGGCCATCGCTTTCTGACGCGCGAAGGATGTCCTGACGCGGTCGTCATAGTCCGGGGCGGGTACGATCTTTGCTGCCATGGCCGCTGCCTTCCTTTATGCGGATAAGCTTATTGCAGAGGCACCGGCGACAGGCAAATGCTTTTGCTGCACTGCAACAATCGGCCTCGTCAGGCGGCAGGGGTTTCGCATCCGCCAGGGATTGGCGGTATCTGATGAGATTCAGGCCGACCTGCGCAACGCGCAAAAGTAAAACCCGTCGGTGCCGCTCAGCGCCGGCGACAGCGAGATGTCTCCTTTTGCACCTATGCGAGCGGCTGCCGCATGGCCGGGAAAACGGCCGTCCCAGAGCGCGCGATGATCGACCGGGACAAATCCGCTGTTGCGTTCGCGGAAGGCCGCGACCTGCTCCCCATTCTCCTCATCGAAGACCGAGCAAGTGATGTAGACCAGCAGGCCGCCTGGCTTGACGTAGGTTTTGGCCGCATCGAGGATCGTCGACTGCTCACCCTTGCGGGCATCGAGCTGTCTTTGCGTCAGCCGCCACTTGGCATCGGGACGGCGCCGCCAGGTGCCGCTGCCGGTGCAGGGCGCATCCACCAGCACGATGTCCATGTGGTTGCCGAGCGGGGCGAGTTCGGCCGGTTTTGTGACGATCTGCACATTGCGGTTTTCCGAACGACGGATGCGGTCGAAGATCGGCGCCAGCCGCGCCTTTTCGGCATCGTGGGCGAAGACCTGGCCTGTATTGTCCATCGAAGCCGACAGCGCCAGCGTCTTGCCGCCGGCGCCGGCGCAGAAATCCAGCACCTGCATGCCGGCTTCGGCCCCGGCAAGGGAGGCCACCACCTGCGAGCCTTCGTCCTGGACCTCGAACCAGCCTTTCTGGAAGGCCGGCTCAGCCTGCACGTTCGGGTGCCTGCCGTCGCCGTCGATCGGCGGGATGCGAATACCCTGCGGGGCGATTGCCGCGGGTTTCGCGTCGGTACCCGACAGTTCGGCCAGCACCTTGACGCGATCGGCCTGCAAGGTGTTGACCCTGAGGTCGAGTGGCGGGCGTGTCGCAAGCGCCGCTCCCTCGTCGACCCAAGTCGGGCCAAAGGCTCGCTCGAAAAGCGGCGCGCACCAATCCGGTATGTCGGCTCGAATCGCGCCCGGCGCATCGGCAAGCCGGCGTTCGGCAATTGCCCGAAGCTCGGCGGCGTTGAGCAGCGGCGGTGCGAACTTGTCGCCTTCTAGCGCGTCGTTGAGCGATTGCGCGGTCTGGCCCCATTCGAGAAGCAGGGCGCCGAAGCCGATGGCGCGCGGCGTGTCCTCGCCCAAAAGCCAGCCGGCGGACCGCTTGTGGCGCAAGGCATCATAGACGATGTTGCCGATCGCCGCGCGGTCACCGCCGCCGGCGAAGCGATGCGACAGGCCCCAGTCCTTCAGCGCGTCCGCCACCGGCCGGTGGCGCCGGCCGATGTCTTCCAGCACTTCGATGGCCGCAGCCAGCCGTCCGCCCAGTCGCATTCGTCATTCCATCAAATCGAGCACATGATCTCAGCCTGCTCTTAGAGCCTTTCGCGCCTGGATTGAACCCCCGCTTCCGCCTGGCAACGACGCGGCAACCCAAGCCGAGACCAGCGAGCCAACCAGTAAATACTTCAAGCCGGCGGCAGCAGATCGATCAATAGATGAAAGGTCTCTAATATTCGTGACCGGCGACCGCAATCATGGCATGTGGCGCACCGCTCTTCTTCCCAAGTTTTTCCGTTGAGAATACTCTTGGCGCCATGATTCGCGGCGCAGAAAAGGCGGACCGGCGGATCGCTACGAGGAGAGGGCAATGAAAACTTATCTGGCGGAAGTTCTAGGCACATTTCTATTGGTGTTCATCGGTACGGCGTCGGTGGTTACTGGTGGTTTCGGCGGCGCTCTGCCGCTTGGGCAGGAAGGTATCGGCCTGGCGTTCGGCATCGGCCTCATTGCGGCGGCCTATGCGATCGGCCCGATTTCGGGTGCGCATCTCAATCCGGCGGTGACGCTCGGCGTCTTCCTTGCCGGCCGGCTGCCGGCCAAGGACGTCATCCCCTACTGGATCGCGCAGGTCATCGGCGCCATCCTCGCTTCGCTGGCGTTGTGGATCATCGTCTCCGGCCAGGCCGGCGGACATACTGGCGGCTTCGGCGCCAATGGCTGGGACGTGGCCAAATGGGGTGTCAGCTCGGCGTTCCTGTGGGAAGTGATCGGCACCTTCACCTTCGTCACCGTAATCCTGGGCGTTACGGCTGAAAAGCACTCGACGGCGTTCGCCGGGCTGGTCATCGGCCTGACGCTGGCAGGGTTGCATTTCGCCATCATCCCGGTGACCGGCACGTCGCTCAACCCGGCCCGTTCGATCGGCCCGGCGCTGTTTTCCGGCACTGCCGCGATCGGCCAGCTCTGGCTGTTCATCGTTGCACCGTTGATCGGCGGCGCCATCGCCGGCGTCGTCGCCAAGGCGCGTGTCTTCGAGAAGGACTGAGCTTCGGAAGGTTGAATACAAAAACCTGAATACAAAAGGCGCGGGCATCGTCCACGCCTTTTTGTTAGCGACAGCCGCGTCGAATTCTCACCAACAGCTCGGCCTCAAAGGCATGATCAATTTCGGCATTTTGGCCAAGATCAGGTACTTTTTGAGAAACAGATTTTCAGCACGGTCCGAAATTTCTGCATGGTCTTTTCGGTCGTCTGCGCATCAGCAGCCGCAAAGCCCATGACAAGGCCGTTCTGTTTCGTGCCGTGACGGTACTGAATCGACAAGGCCGACACATTGATCCCGTGCTGGAGCGCCGCCTCGGCAATCGACGTGTCGTTACATCCCTCGCGGAAAATGCCGACAACCTGGATCCCGGACTCGGTGGCGTGGAAATCCAGCCATTCTCCGAGATGTCTCTGTGAGCTTTCCAGGAAGAACTGCCGCCTGTCCGCATAGAGACGCCGCATGCGCCTGAGATGGCGGGTGAAGTGGCCCTCGTTCATGAAGTCGGCCAGAGCGGCCTGGGTAAGCAATGGGGCAAACTGGCCGGTCACGCTCATCGCCGCTACGATCGTAGGGTCGATGACCTTGGGCGCCACCAGAAAGCCCAGGCGCATGGCTGGAAACAGTATCTTCGCGAAGGTGCCGACATAGACCACGCGATTTGACGCGCCGATGCCCTGCAGCGCGGGAATCGGCTGTCCTTGAAAACGGTACTCGCCGTCATAGTCGTCCTCGATGATCCATGAGCGCCAGGCCTCGGCCATGTGCAGGAGGTTGAGCCGCTGTTCCATCGGCATGGTTATTCCGAGAGGGTGATGACAGGAGGGCGTCACAAAAATCATGCGCGGAATGACAGGCGGTGGATCAAGGTCCCAGCCTGCATTGCTCACCCGCAGCGGGGCCAGCTTCGCTCCCGCCGAGACGAAGGCCGAACCCGCGCCGTAGTATCCTGGCTCCTCCATCCATACCGTGTCGCCTTCGTCGATCAGCAGCCGAGCAAGAAGATCGAACGCCGACTGGGCACCATTGGTCACGACGATCTGCTCGGGGCTGCACTTCACGCCGCGCGAGGCCGTGAGATAGCGAGCTATGGCTTCGCAAAGCGGAGGATAGCCTTTCACGTGATAGGTTCCGAAAAGGTCGATATGCGCAAATTTTGCACGGCGACTGAGCAGCTTGGACCAGGTGTTGAAAGGAAAGTTGTCCGGATCGGGCATGCCGGGGTGAAATGCCAGCATGCCGGGCCGGCCATGATGGTAGGGTTGGGCGAGCATGGTCTGCCCACGCAAGGATATCGGGTTCTCGTCCGCTGACGAGACGTGTTCCTGCACCGCCGACCTGGTCGGCAGATCCATCACCACGGAGGGCCTGCGCGGCCGTATGGCCAGGTAGCCTTCCAGGGCCAGTTGGTCGCAAGCGGCAATCACGGTGTTGCGGCCGACGTGCAGGTCCCGCGCCATGACCCGTGTCGAGGGCAGCGCGTGACCGCTCGGCAACACGCGGTGCTCGATCAGGTCGCGCAACTGGACATAGAGCTGCCGATGCAAATTGGCGGGACTGTCGCGGTCCAGTGCAATGCCGTCGATCGGAAAACTGGTCTTCATCGTGGTTCCACAAAATCAGAACGATCTGGTTCTAACAATGGAACCAAAGCAGCCTTAGGCTCAAGAAGAATGCGATCAGGTTCAGATGGGGCTGACCGATGCAAAGCATTAAGGTGGGTGTGATCGGTGCGGGCGGTGTCGCGCAGGTCGAGCACATTCCCAATCTGCTCAGATTGCACCGGCAGTTCGAGATCCTCGGCGTCTATGATCCTTCGCGCAAAGTCCGCGACTTTATCGGCGACGAGTTCGGCCTCGAGACATTCGCCGATCTAGACCAGCTTCTCGCCATGCCGCTCGACGCCGTGATCATCGCCTCGCCGGATGCGTTGCACTGGGAACAGGCTCTCGCCGCCCTCGCCAGAGGGCTGCATGTCTTCTGCGAAAAGCCGCTTTGCTATAGTCCCGGTGATATCGACGACTTGATCTCTGCCAGGGATCGCGCCGGGCTGGTGCTTCAGGTCGGCTACATGAAGCGTTTCGATCCGAGCTACGAGGCGGCATTGAAAATGCTACCGGGCACTGCGCAAACGCTTCGCTACATTTCGGTCGAGGTCAGCGATCCCGACGCGTGGCCGTTCGTGCGGCACCATTCCACATGCCGGGGTGACGACGTCGCGGCGGGGTTGGCTGCCTTGACCGAAGCCAGGCAGCGCGAGCAGGTGGACCGCGCGGTGCCTGGATTGGACGATCCCGACGCCTTTCGTGGCTTTGTCGGTGCCTACTGTTCGGCGCTCGTGCACGACGTGAACGCCGTGCATGGGCTGCTCGATGCGCTCGGCGTCGCGGATGGCGAGATTGTCGGCGCCTCGCTTTTCGCGAGGGGCGAAGGCGGCCACGGCGCCGTGCGGCTGCTCGGCGGCCAGGCACTGTGGAGCATGGCGCATCTGGCCGTTCCGGGGCTCGCCGACTACCGCGAGCGCATCACGCTTTACTTCGATGACGCCGCGCTCGAGCTGGAATTCCCCTCGCCCTATCTCAATCACCAGCCGACGCAGCTGAGCCTGCGGGCAAGCGACGGCCACACCCTTTCCAGCCGGGAGATTCGAAGCGGCTACGAAGAGGCTTTCGTCGAAGAACTGAAAGGTTTCTGGTCGGCGATCGTCGAACGAACGCCGGTGCGCAACACGGCCGAACACGCGCGTCGCGACATGGTGCTGCTGGCCGGCCTCGCGCGGCATCATCTTGCGCAGCTCAAGCAATCAGGAGTTCGCCCGTGAAGGTTCGTATCGGCATCAATCCGATCACCTGGACCAACGATGACGTGCCGGAACTGGGTGGCGACACTCCGCTCGAGGTCTGTCTTCGCGAAACCAGGCAGGCCGGCTATTCCGGCACCGAGCTTGGCGGAAAGTTTCCGCGCCAATCGGCTGAATTGAGGCCTATCATGGCGCGGCATGGCCTTGCCGTGATTTCCGGTTGGTATGATGGCCGCTGCGACGAGAAGGAAGTCGGTGCGGAAATGGATGCGATCACGCCGCATCTACAGCTTCTGAAGGATATGGGCTCGACCCACGTCGTCTATGCCGATACGTCGCGGGGGCGCCATAATGCCATTTGGGGGCCCATCTCGCAGCGCCCGGCTCTCGGCCCGGTGGAATGGCCGGCCTATGGCAGAAAATTGACAGCGCTGGCCGAGAGGATGGCGGATTTCGGCGTGCGCATGGCCTTCCATCATCATATGGGGACCATCGTCGAAACCGATGCCGAAGTGGGCTTGCTGATGCGGCACACTGGCGAAGCGGTCGGCCTCCTCTACGACACCGGCCATTCGATATTTTCAGGCGGCGACCCGCTGGCTTTGGTCAAGGCGCACGTCAAACGCGTCGTGCATGTGCATTGCAAGGACGCGCGCAAGCCCGTCCTTGATCGTGCCCGCGCCGAGGACATGAGTTTCATGGGCGCGGTCATGGAAGGGATCTTCACGGTCCCCGGCGATGGGTTCATCGATTATCCGGCCATTTTGCGGGTGCTTGCGGACAGCGGCTACAGCGGCTGGCTGGTCGTCGAGGCCGAGCAGGATCCAAACAAGGCCAACCCGCTGATCTATGCGACAATGGGATTCCAAAATCTGTCGCGCATGGCCAGCGAGGCCGGATTTACAGTCTTGAAATGATCGAGGCCGCGATGCGGCCTCCAGGGAACCAGTGCTGATGAATGAGACTGGACTGAAGGGGCAACTGGACTGCCGACCGTAATTGCGGCGGCGGAAAACAAACAGGAGGTTATTATGTTTTCGCTTGCGAAATTAATAAAGCCTGCACTCGGCCTGCTGGTCGGCATTACAATGATGACGGCGGCCACGGGCCTTGCGGCCGCCGACGAAACGCGCGTGGTGTTTGTGACGCATGGCCAGAGCGGCGACCCCTATTGGTCGGTCGTGAAGAACGGCATGGACGACGCAGCCAAGACGCTTGGGGTCAAGGCTGAATATCTGGCGCCCGAAACATTCGACATGGCCAAGATGGGGCAGATGATCGACGCCATCGCAGCCTCGAAGCCCGACGGCATGGTTGTTTCGATCCCCGACGCGGCCGCTCTCTCGGCGCCGGTCAAGAATGCCATAGCCGCCGGCATCCCGGTGATCGTCATCGATTCCGGCGGCTCCAAACTGACGCATGACCTTGGCGGCCTGCTGTTCATGGGCCAGGACGAATTCCAGGCGGGCGTCATGGCCGGCGAGCGCATCAAGGCGCTCGGTATCAACAAAGCGGTCTGCGCCAACCATGAAGTAGGCAATTCGAGCCTCGATGACCGCTGTGCCGGTTTTGCCAAAGGTCTCGGTGTCGATGTTCCGGTGATGAACGGCGTCATCGACCCGACCGAAATGAAGAACCGCGTGACCGCCTACATGACCGCTCATGGGGACACGCAGTTCGTTCTTGCAGTCGGCGCCAGCGGTGCCGAGCCGACGCTGGCCGCACTCGATGAAATGGGCCTCGCGGGCAAGGTGAAAACCGGCACATTCGACCTTTCTCCCACGATCCTGCAGGCCGTAGTTGCCGGCAAGATGGAGTGGGGTATCGATGCCCAGCAATATGCCATGGGCTATATCCCGGTCGCCATGTTCGATCTTTGGAAGAAGTACAAGATCGCGCCGATCGCCGACTATCCGACGGGTCCCGGCTTCGTCACCAAGGATACCGCCGCCTCGGTCATAGAACTGGCAAAACTGGGCAAGCGTTGACGGCTCGGGGGGCGGGGGCGGCGCCCCGCGCGGGGGAGGCGGCGGGGGGGGCCGGCGAAGCGCCCCCGCCGGGCCCCCGGCGGGGGGCGCGCGGGGCCCCCCCCCGCCCCGGCGGGGGGGGCCGCGCGGCGGG